>JBGCFJ010000650.1:0-4310 GCA_045106885.1 Saprospiraceae bacterium | reverse complement strand
GAAAGGGCGATGCAAAAACATCGCCCTTTATTTTTTGTAAAATTTCAAGTTTTTTTTAGGGATGAGGCAATTAATAATGTACCAGAAATGACGAGGTTATTTTTTCTTTTAGCAAGGCAAAATTATTCAGCATAGCCGTAGCTACGTTGAATAATTTTAACGCAGCTAAAAGAAAAAAGAATCCGTCAGGCTGGTAGGTTATTATTTTCCTCATCCCTTAGTGGTTATTTGGGATTTATTCTTTTGATTTAAAACACTAATTTATCTTTTCAGTATCTTACCAGCATCTATCAATTCTCTAGAATCCAAATCAATAATTTGATAAATATATAAAGCTTGGGCTACTTCTAGGTTGATGGTTAAATTATCTTCCGACATGAGTAGGTTCTATTGTTGAATCTGCTTTCACAAAAATGCCCCAGTGGTTTGCTTCAGGCATCCATTGCAATTTAGTATATATTTGAGCAAAAGAAAGAGCGGAGAAGAGAAAATTAAAACAAAAGAAGGTAAAAATTACTTTAAATCTAGTGTTAAAAACCATAATAAGGAAGTGTGTTGGCCGACTATAACAGAGGAGGAAGTTTGTTTTTATGAAAATTTAGAGGGGAAATAGTTTCAACAATTTTTGCAATGTCGAAGGCGATATAAGTGTCAATTAAAAAAAGGGGGGAGTTGTAGTCTTTATTGCATATAATTCATAGTAATGCGCTACAATTTCAATGCCAATTTTTTATAAAGGAATATAATCTTGATTAATGGTAAGGCTCAGCAATAGTAAACGGTCTCCTGACCATTCCCCAAAAACGTTGATTAAATGTCCACCACTAGCAGCCAATAATTTCCATTTTTTTGTTTCCTCTTCAAATAGGGGGATTATTTTTTGATGCTTATCAATCAAATAAAGGACTCCTTTTTCCAAAATAGGTAGGACTTGTTCAATTGAACAAGGAAAGGAGAGTTGCCAAGGATTAGCAGCTAAATTTTGAGCATAGAATTCGAGAAAAGTAGAAAAATTTGGAAACCCAATAATTCGTTTAATACTTCTATCGAGTATTTGCTTATCCTTTAACGCTACGCGTAGCGGTGCATTAGATGGATAAAAGACAACATTTCCAACAAAAACATTTCCTCTTTTATAATTAGCAGTATACGGATGATTGCCAAAAGCATAATCTAAAAGGAGGCCATAACGTTTCGTTTCATGTCCCAATATCCATGTTCTGCGATAGTTTAAATTATCTTCTACCCCTTCTATTATTCCTAAAATCATCCAAGTATCATTAACGATTTGTCCATACTGGAACAGTTCTTCTTTTCGAGTAGAAACACCAGCTACTGCTAATAAATCTTGTTGGATATTCAAGGGCAATTCCTCCATTTTCCGAAGTCCTCGAATCAACAAGTAAAAAGCAGTTAATTCAATGAGCACTTTCTCTGGCCAAGTATCATCTGTTCCGATTAGGGCAGGTATGCCCTTAATTCGCTTACCAATAGCTCCTAGTTTTGCATCATACATACGTGCTGCCATCTCTTTCCAAAAAGAGTAAGGCTGTTGTTCCAACGCAGCAATGCCCTGTCGTAAGGTATCCAAAAGCCAATGCTCTAATTCATCCAAGCCAGCCACCATTTGATTCAATCGTTTGGAAAAATTCTTTTGTCGGAGGGCTGCTTTTGCTTGCTCTGCTTCTGGAGTTGTTTCCCTTCCTATAGGCGCACCTTTAGCTAACCAATCCGTCACCCAGTCAGGTTTTTCCTTAACTACCTCAAAAGCATCTGCTGCTTCTACAACAAGGACAGACAGTGCAACGGCATGTTTGCACGGATATTTACGACTAGCACAATTACATTTAAAAGCTTGGTTATTTTTTTGGAAAGCAACTTTATAATAAGTAAGCCCATTACTTTTACATTCTCCCCAAATTGTGGTAGGATTTCCAGCTAAGGTTCGCCAAGATTTAGTCGTTGCTAATTTTTTAGCACGGTCGGCAGTTGCTGGGTCTGGAGCAAATTTTAAGGACAAACAAGGAGGATTAGGTCAAGAAAAGAATCATTTTATGTCGGTTATCCGTTGTCGGTTGTCGGTTATCTAGGTACTAACCTAACAGATAACTGACAACCGATAACTGACAACATTATTAATTTTGTTACGCGACGGCAACGGGGTTATTATTTTTAATCCCCAACTGAGATAAAGCACGTTCAGAAGCAATTTGTTCTGCACTTTTTTTATTAAAATCATCTGCTGTACCGACTTTTTCTCCGTCTACCAGTACTGCAACTTTAAAACGGTCTCGTTTCTCAAATTTATAACGAGCCAATACTTTATAGGCAACTGTATGACCATTTTTTTGTGACCATTCTAGTAACTGACTCTTAAAGTTATCATCCGTAACTTCTAATTCATGAATATCTAAGTAGCGACGAAGAATATTATTAATCACATATCTTTTGGTGCGATTATATCCTTTTTCTACATAAATAGCGCCAACCAAAGCCTCTACAGCATTCCCTAACATAGACCGACTTAAACGGGTATTATTATACTCGGCTAAAAGTACGTCTAAGCCCATTTTGTCCCCAATCTGATTTAAGGACTTTCTTTTAACGATTTTAGAACGCATTTTAGTTAAAAAGCCTTCGTTGCTATTGGGGTATTTTTTAAATAAATACTCTGCAACAATCGTCCCTAAAACAGCATCTCCAAGATACTCTAATCGTTCATTGTTTTGAATAGCATATCCTCCTTTTTGAGAAGAAGTAGATTTGTGGAAAAAAGCCAATTTATACAAACCAAGGTTAGCTGGAATAAAACCAGTAATCCCTCTTAATCTGTGTGTAAATTGTTTGTCTTTGGAAAAATAATAATTGTAAATCTGCTTAATTAAGCTCACACTCAATAATGTTTTAATAAAGAAATGACTTTAACGGATGCCTTTTAAACGCTGGACATCAGATAAAATTAATAAAGAATGATTGTACTGATTATATTATTAGTTGTAAAACCATTGACAAAGAATAATTAATTATAAAGGCAGCTTATTTAACCAAATATCAAACTTAAATTTATTTTTTCTAACTCGATTTTGGAATTCTTGATAAAATTCAGCAAAAGGATAGAAATTTTAAACTTGATATCTGTAGTGGTGTTTGACCACTTTTGTACGAACAAAAAATAATTTATCCTAAAGGTCTAAATTACTTTTTATTTTAGTAGTAAGATAAAAATAGCTGTTAACTAATTATTAGTTGTAATCATCAACCAATAACATCCAATACAAACCTAGTATCACACATACGAAAAGTTTGTGTAATAAATAGGTGGAATTGACAAACAAACATCCATTTTGGATTGATAAACAACCCAAATAGTAGATTTTTAATCGTTTCTCAAAAAAGGCTTAAAGGAAAGAGTCCATAGAATAAAGTATTCTAAAGATACCCAAGAGAAAAAATCTCTCAATATGAACCAAAGAACGTGGAGCGCTTAATCAGGGGAAGTAGGCAGATTGATTAGTAAAATCTGGCTTAAGTATTCAAAAAATCTCTATACACTTTGCGGTGAATGCGGCTCCACCGCAAAGTGTCAAATCTAAGTAATTATAAGGAACTTTTTTTATAAAAAATAAATTATAATTGTAGAAAAAGACTTTTTCAAATACTTAAACCATCCTACAAAAAACTAAATTCTCCTTGTTGGAATGGTCCTAATTTCTACGAATATTGTCTAAAAAATCCTAATAAATAGGAGTTTTGCACTTTTTAGGCAATAAATACATGGAAATTAGATGCAATTTATAAAAAAATACTTAGACTTTCTTAAAAATCACGGAAGCATTATGTCCTCCAAAACCAAATGTATTGCTCAACATTGCATTTACAGGTTTTTCCTGCGCAACGTTGAAAGTAAAATCAAGTTTATTATCAATCTCAGGATCGTCAGTGAAATGATTAATGGTAGGGGGAATAAATCCCTCTCTTATGGCAAGAATTCCAGCTACTCCTTCAACGGCACCAGCAGCACCCAGCAAATGTCCTGTCATAGATTTCGTAGAGCTAATATTTAAATTATAGGCGTGATCCCCAAAAACTTCTTTAATAGCCAAAGACTCCGCTTTGTCTCCTAAAGGCGTAGAAGTTCCATGGACATTTACGTAGTTTATTTCATCAAGGTTCATTTTAGCATCAGCTAATGCTAATTTCATTACATTTTTTGCGCCCAATCCATCAGGATGTGGTGCAGTCATGTGGTGAGCGTCTGCGGTCATACCTCCACCAGCGACTTCTGCATATATTTTTGCGCCTCTTTTTAC
>JBGCFJ010000065.1:0-2804 GCA_045106885.1 Saprospiraceae bacterium | reverse complement strand
GGGGTACATTCGGGATACGGACGAAAAGTTGTCACATCTAAAAAAATATGATATTGAGTTTCGCATAATGCCCAGAGAGCGAAGTATTTCGCCATTTATTAAGTGATAATCGCTTTTATTTTGCTCAAAACGGCTATTTCTTCGCCACCCAAAATAGATGTGCGAAATTGTAAAATAGCAAAAATTAGGAATCGGAAACGATTAATTCACTAAAATACAATCAGTTAGCTGTTGCTCAATCGAGAAGTGACAACTAAATGGTCGTATCCCGAATGTACCCCAAATACACCTGTTTCAAAAACAATCGGTTCGCCCTCATCAGTAAAACGATGGTCAATAGATATAAAGACGGTTGAAATTTGATAACCATTAATAGTATCTTTCTTAACAGTTCGGTCTGCTTTTTCAAACCATTCTGCCCATTGCTCTAAATCTTCACAAGGAACAGGCTCTTTACCCTCTAAAATATATCTCAATCTCATAACCGAGATTCTATCCTAAGAGCCGCAAATAGCAACACTATTACCTATAGTGGGCACTAATAACAAAATTTCCTATATATATTTTGTAGTATGTAAATTATTTATTAAATTTAAGTCTCTCTTTACTTATCTCTTTACTTAATTAGGTGCTTTTGAATATTAATCATATTAATATGATTTTTGTCTCAAAACACCCCTTAAATTTTTATATGACCACTCGAAAACGTATTAAGAAGTTACTTCGCTTACATTCTCTCATTAAAAGAAAATCCACAGGAAATCCTACTAACCTTGCATGTAAGTTAGAAATCTCACCAGCTACATTATATCGATACTTAAACGATTTAAAAAATGAAGGAGCTGCTATAAAGTATAGCAAAGATAGAGGTAGTTATTATTTTGAAAAAGAACACGAATTAAAATTTTATTAATTAATAACCCATATTTTTTTTTAGACTCTCATTTTTTGATAGTAGCATTGTATATATTTGTAGTATATTAATTATTGCAATATATTAATTGTTTTTTGAGTGAATTTATAAAATAAAAAATGCTGTATAATAAAGAACAAAAAGTACCTATCCTAAATTAAAGGAAGGTAAAATATTACATTTAGTAAATGTGTTCTAAAATCAAATATAGCAATCTTTTAACTTATAATCCTCATTGGTGAAATATTCTGAATTCACCCTAAATAAAAGAAGAAATAACTTAAAACTTACCAAAATGAGTATCTTAAAAAAATGCGGAACGTTATTAGTGCTATGTTCAATTTTTTTTCTTGTAACAAGTTGCGAAAAAAATGTTGCTGAAATTGCTGAGAATACTGAGACAACACTTACATTAGATCTTTTAGTAGAACAATTAGAAGATGCCACAGCCAAAGAAGGAAATGGAATTTTTGTTGAATTCGATTACAATCCAAATACTGAAGAAGTAATAATTAAGAAAAAAGAAGAAAAAGAATTAGGTATAGAATATTTGTTCATATATGAACAAAATGAAGTTGCCTCTTCTAGAGCCAAATATAAAATTTCATGCGACAATGAAGGAAATGACGGCAAAGATAGTTGGGAGGAAGATTGTAGCGGAGTTAGAGCTTGTGGCAAGCTTGTAAAGAAATGTTTAGACGGTGGAGGATGTTCTACAATCTGTACTACTGGTAGAATAGTTACTGTTCCTGAAATTAGAACTCACTTTGTCTATTCAGGTTCTTAACTTAAAATAATATAGCAACACGAGATACACGATTCTAGAAAAGGGGGCTTAAATTTATTAAGCCCCTTTTCCTATATCTTATGTATAGGCATGGGGAATTACCTTCCCGTTCGATAAGTTCTGTTATGACAATTCAATTGCGCTCGTTTTTTTGCGCAAAATGCCCGACCAGAAGCATATAGGCGAAGGCGTACCATAGGTTTATCATTGCGAGTATTAGAATAGGGGCTAAGAAAAGAATCAGTCTTGTATTTATCATTATTTTATCGTTTTAAATATGAAGAAAAACCTACTTATCCCACAATGCAATAGACCACATAAGCAATAATGCAGAGCGTGAAAAAATACTTACCGATAAAACGCAGCAATGTAGCTACGATTAAGGCAACGACTGCGCCTACCAAGATGGCTTGGTCTTGGTAGGGTTCAACATAGAGATACACAAATAAGCCTGCAAAAATACCTGCTAATACACCTAGATGAACCGATAAGGGTCTTGGCTTGTCAGACCTTAACACCTCCATGTGGTCGAAATGCTTGTTTTGATTATCATAATCATAATTATTCATTAGATAGAAGTTTTGATTTTTGAAATTAACTATTTCTTCTCACCTAAATTTCTAAGTTTAGGGTCGAGATTATCCAAAGCTTGTTCAACTAAAGAGACTTTCTTTGGAGCTTTTGGTTTAGGTTTTTGCTTCTTGGTGAAAAAGGGCTTTGGGGCAGGAGATACGGAAGAAAAGGGTAGGTCTAGTTGGTGTAAATGCTTCTCTTTTTGCTGGACAAACCTTCCATATTTTAAACTATCACGGCGGTTGAGTGTCTCTTGCCAATATTCATTGAGAGATTTTGCATTTTCCCACCATAAGCGAATGGCGGTAAGTACCGTAACAATCCCCAGAAAAACGGAATAGGTAGCAATGGGAAAAGCTAATAATAGCAGCATAAGTGGCTCGATAACGTATAATGGGGTTGTTTGCACATAGCGTAAAAAAGGTCAAGTTCATAAACATTATATTTACAAACCTGACCTTTAATCAATCATTCTACAATTTCACATCTTTCAGTAAATCCGCAGGGTCTATCGGATTAGGCGGCACAATA
>JBGCFJ010000649.1:0-3222 GCA_045106885.1 Saprospiraceae bacterium | reverse complement strand
GACCCAATCTCGTTCTTCTTTGGGGTCATTTCTGATAGTTACAGGTATTTATGTACTAATGTCAGGTAATCGAAAATTAATTTTTGGGTCTATTGTTTCAGCCGTTTTGGCAATGCCAGTTTTAATTCAAACCATTATTCTAAAACAAGGAGATATTGAAGAAGTAATGAGTATGACGGGGCGTTTACCATTTTGGGAAGATTTAATTACTTATGGATTTACGAAAGAACCATTGTTAGGATATGGGTTTATGCGGATTAGTTATAGTGATAAATTTGATAGTATTCATTCTTATGCAGCAGGTATGACCCACAATACGTTTATTCAAGTTCTCTTAAATTTGGGCTTAGTAGGTGGTTTTATTTGTATGTTTCAGATGATAGCGACAGGTGTAGTCATCGGACAATCAAAAGACAATTATCATAAAGTATTGGCTTGTTTGATGTTGATTCCACTCCTTATCAATTCCACCACCGAGTTCGGTATTTTTGGAGAATCTAATTATGGGATACAATTTTATCAATTTGTCTTATTATTTTTTGCGATTAAGGTTTACAGAAAATAGCGTAGAGAATAGAGACTATTTCATTGAGGGAGGAGAGAATAATCATCAACGACACAAAATCTTAAATTGGTAATCAAAAATGATTTTTAATTTGCCTGAAAATAAAAAATATTTATTTAATACTGATATTTTACAATAATCAGAATAATATATCTATTTTAAGTTTATTAAATTAGATATTGAAATTTTATTTGGCAATATGTTTTTTAGTAAATTAGGTTTTAGTAAACTTTTTTAGAGTTTGTTATGTATTATTGTATTAAATTTCAAGAAGAATAGTGTTTGGAAACCAGAATAGCTCTAAAGAGATAGAAGGGCTATCCTTAAAAGGAGTAGATTTTATTTAGGCGCTTACACAAAATTTAAAACCAACAAATTGTCGATAATTTAAAATGTCGATAATTGTTAATCTCAAATTCAACTTCAACTTCAAATTCCCGCCGAAGGTGGTTTAAAATTGAAAATTAAATTTTACTTAGTATTTTAAGTACCTACAACCAAATACTCGACACTTTATGATGGGCTCTTTTTCCACTTTAAGCATCCCATCCGCAAGCGGTTCACTAAGAAATCAAGATTCCCCGAATCTTCCTTTCTTAGTTCATGTTAAAAAATATTTCCGTAGCGGGGCTATGCAAAGATTTTTTGCCTCGTCTAGCGAAAAAATAGCCTGAATCAAAAGTGACGATTATTTAATAGTAGGTACTTAGATAGCCTATTGTCTCTAATCTCTCAATGAAATGGTTTCTAATCTCTAATCTAATAAAAATTACACAACACAATAAATGAAAACCTTTATTCATCCGACGGATATTCCTGTCATTGCAAAAATTTTTCATCCAATTTCGGATACAGTATTTGTGGTTGTACCCCCAAATACGCAATATAATTTAGCAAATATTTCAACTAATCTTGGTTGTACTATCCGCTTTTTTGTCAACCAACAATTATTGGGATTTGCTTTGGATGCTCGTGCAGACCAAGCGATTACCGTATTGAATTTACATCCTGATGGCATAGACCCCACCTTGGTTACCCAATACCCAGCATTAGTTTTAATTGATATTTTTGGGAAGCAGCATGCTTCCACCTCATTTGATACTAGTCAATTCGATTTTATCAATAATACAGATGGCACGATTCGTTGGATGTATAACCATCTACACAAAAGACCTATTTTCTTAAATTTATACAATACTTCAAATTGGAAAGGGGAATTATTTAAAACGGTATTTAAAACTGGTTTTAAAGTAGGCGTTAAGAATTGGTTGAAATCAGGTTCCTTATGGATAACGGCTTCCAATGAGTTATTTTTAGATACCATTAATCATAAAGGACAATATGCTATTTTTACAGGAACGGTTGGAGATAATAGAAAAGCCGTTATTAGTTTTGAACAAGGTCAAAAAGCGACCAGATTTTTAAAGATGCCACTGACAAAATCTGCCAATAAACTAGTAGAGAATGAGTTGGCTTATTTACAACAATTACAAGGGTATAAGCTTAGAAAAATGGTAGCGCCCAAACCCAAAAAAATTGGGAATAGTTTAATGGTTTCTAATGTTCGTCCTGAACAACCAATTAATAATAATGACTTAAAAGAGGGACATTTAGCAGCTTTATACGAATTATATGAAAATACGGTAGCATCAGCAGCATTGAACGAATCATCTGCTTGGTTAGGGATTCAACAAGATTTAGCAATGCTTGAAAATGTCTCTATTATCAATGATTTACCAAAAGAAAAAATTGCTCGGATTAAGCAGTTGCTAAAGCAATTAGCACAACAATTACACACAAATGATTTTGTGCCAATGTCCATTGCACATGGAGATTTAACGCCTTGGAATAGTTATTTGACGGATAAAGCGGTGCATGTTTACGATTGGGAATTAGCAGAGCGGTTGCCTTTATTTTATGATGCTTTTCACTACATTTTTCAATCAAGTATTTTGATGAAAAGATTACCTTTTTTAGCTATAGAAAGACAAATTGAAGCCTTTGCAAAGATGCCTATTGTAGAAAGAATGATTGGTGAATTTGAGCTTAACTACGAACAAGCCTACCAATTTTATTTGTTGAGGAATACGGCTTATTATGTACGTCGTTATGTTGGTCAACCACATTTGCATACTCAAGCACATTGGTTAGTAAATGCTTGGTTAGAAGCCTTAGAAAATGTAACTTATGTAGGTAGTAAGAAACGGATAGAACAGTCATTATAAAATCTGTCAGAAACCCAATAAATTGCTTGAATTTGTAGAATGTAAGAGTCCGTGGAGGAATGGAAATCCATTTCTTTACGGACTTTTTAGTTTTCCAAAAAAGATATTAATTTCTCATTTTGAATAAAATTCCCAAATAAAAAAATTTGCACATTGCTTGCGTTTTGTAAGTTTCTGATAATTAGTAGTTTATAAAAATGGCATTTTCTTAGAAATGATTATTGTAGAATCAATATTAATAGCTACAAAAAATAATCATGACTTTAAGAAAACTACTAATTATTAAATTTTTGGAAATTATCGTTCTTGTTTCTTTACTTTTTTTTATGCCCTCCTGTCAAAAAGAACAGATTCAACCAATTACCTACCTAGACGTCGCAGTAGAGTTATGCCCTTATTTTCAACAATTTGAAAAAGAAGCCGCTGCTAGGG
>JBGCFJ010000648.1:0-3557 GCA_045106885.1 Saprospiraceae bacterium | reverse complement strand
TCTTTGAATCCTCCCTAAATACAACAAAAACAGATGCTCCAGCATCCAATTTAATAGTAGTCCTAATCGCATCTCCTTCTTTTGAAAAATCAGCTTTCTTAATAATTTTACCAGTCATTGGATTCCATAGTTCTGGAATTTTATTAGTAACTCTAAATGATAAATCAAACGATGTTACACCAATTGAGTCCGAGTTAAAAAAGAAATAAATATCTTCATTAGCTGTTTTCCTATGGGCATAATCAAGTGCTTTTCCGTTATGCCTTTTTAAATCTGGAGTTATATTGTGATTGGACAGTATCGTATTCCAATCTTCCTCTTTTCTTATTAAAGCGGCTAATTTTTTTTGTATGTCTACAAATTCAATTCTATCCGCTTTGGTAGTATTGTAGCCCCTTAGTCTTTCTGGTAACTCACCATATACAGGAACCCCGCTAGTTGCAATTTTATAAATACGTTTTAGCGTAGAAAGTGAAATAACTTTACTATTTTTTAAAAGAAGCATTTTATAAGAAGTGCCTTCAGGAAGTACTAGTTCTTGCTCTTTTATTTGGAGTCTATTAAGGAGTACATCCGTATTAATGTTATCGAAATTAATGGTTTTCGGAAGTTCAGGCTTCAATTCACTTCTGTGGTAGGAACCATTAGGCGTACCTTCCCCAATATATACTAATAAATCTGACACGGGATTTCCTTGGCGCAATAAATAGGAGCCTCTTGCTATATACTTAAACCAATTCGCTCCAGCATTCTCCCACCAAGTTTGCGTTCTATCGAAATGAAATCCCCAGCGATTCATAGTCATTCCTGGCACTGTGTGAACATTGGCTTGGTGTACAAAACGATGAAACATAAATTCATTAATTCCATAAGTCCATGCAAGGTCACCTGAATTTTTTGCCATTGCTGGATGTCCTTTCCAATTTATGGTCGGATTAGAAGTAAATGATTCCGCAGAAATAACTGGTTTTCCATAGATATGTGCAGCTGATACAGCTGATGCTGTTTGAGTTATAGGACGGTTCATCCAAAACTCTCCCATTGGCAAGTCCGTTTTTCCTCCAATATCCAAATCATTTAAAGGGCCGAATCCATAAGGCTCTATATAACTTTTCAAGCCAGCTTCGTTACATAATTCCGTAAAATAGCCAAAGTAATGCTCGGTCATTAAATTAGTAATGACGGCTCTGTAATCAGACAATACGGATTCGGAAGCCGCTGCACTTTCAACAAATCTTCCAGCCACTAGGGGTAAAAAATTCATCAAATCATAACCATGTTTCGCAGTAAAAATAGAATCTAATTTATCCGTCCAATTTTGTCCCCCCATTTCATAACTATCAATCTCCATGTATTGTAAGGCATTTGGCGCAATAGCTTTTGTACTATCAATTACTTTTTTAACAAAACCATCAAAGAAATTTTTAAAGGCAAGACTATTTAATTTATCAACTTCTAACCCACGACCTTCTTCCGATGCTGGATTATTAAAAGCTCCAGTTGAGGTATACCCGAAACGTAAAATAGTCTGCTTCCCTTCTGGAAGTTTTGTTTTTAAGTGTCCTGATGCATCCATGGCAGCAGAAATGTTTTTTATCCCTGATTTACCAATAATCATCTCTTTTTCAGGGTTGCCTATTGGGGCTAAATTTTCATCTTCGGTTCTGGCAATGGCAGTTCGTCCTAAAGGATTATTTAGGAAATAGTTGGACGTTAGCAGTACTTCTTTTAACGTAGTACCTTGGTTGAATTTTAATCTAAAGTATTTTGAAGTAACACCTTCAAAATGGTCATTAATGCCCCATTCTCCTTTACCCGTCCGTACTTTAAATAGTTCTTTTACATCATTAAATATTTTCCCGTCTTCAGATACTTGTAAGGTCACAGTCGTATGACGGTCATTAAATATAATTTTAGCCGACCTTAAAGTTTTTAAATCTTTGTAGTAAAATTGAATCCAAGGCGGATTGTCTCCTATTTTATTTAGCTTTGACTGAGCATCAATATTTCCGTCTGAAATCAAACCAATATCAAGATGTCCATCTGATGCTGTTATGATAGGTTGATTATTAGCATCCTCTATTTCTGTTTGGAGAGAAGGGTATGCTAAAACTGCAATGTCTTGGTAAAATCCTTCTCGCTTCGTTGGTAATTTTAATATAGTATCCACCGCTCCGCCATTGACTATTGTTTCGCTCCAAACTACCATTTTCATAGATTCTTTCGGTGTCACCCAGGGTCCACCGCTTGAAGACCAACCATCGCAATTATGCACACCAAAACTTAAGCCTAAACGTTCAGCTTCCTTGGCGGTATGTTGAATCATTTTATGATGCTCAGGAGAGTTATATATTATTTTTCCGTTAGGAATCCCTTGAGTCACATTAAACAATAATAATCCACCAATTCCAACTTCAGCCATGGACTCTAAATCTTTAGTTAGACCTGCTTTTGTCATATTGCCACTCATGGCATGCATCCATGTTCTAGGTTTTGTATCCTTAGGTGGGTTGATAAAATTCGCTTCTAATGAGGAAGCTACTTCACTATTATAATGATTACACCCCAGAGTGGCAGTAATAACTAAGAGAAAAATACCATTTTTAATATTAGCAGATATAAATAGTTTTACTATTAAGATATACTTAAGGATAGCGTTCATTTGTATAAATGATTCAATTCTATTTTCAGAAATTTCCATCGTACTAATTTAGTGGTGACACAAAGAAATGATTGTCTGGTGATGCTTTTTAGCTAAGTAGCATTGTTTTT
Source organism: Saprospiraceae bacterium (assembly GCA_045106885.1). Taxonomy (GTDB): domain Bacteria; phylum Bacteroidota; class Bacteroidia; order Chitinophagales; family Saprospiraceae; genus JAFMDF01. Next base: position 785 of record JBGCFJ010000648.1, on the reverse strand, counting down.
TTCTTTACTCCATAACAATTCTCTTCACCACCTTTCTATCATCAGCAGATAATTCCAAAAAATAAATACCCGCTGAAAAATGAGAGATATTCAATTGATTGGAGATTAGCACACCTGACTGCAAAACTTTTCCTTCTATTGAGCTGATACTATATTTAAGCTTTTTGTTACCACTTTTAATCTCAAAAATGCCTTTATTTGGATTAGGGTAAACTACTATTTCTTCGAGCAACTTTTCTTCCTTGGTTGAAGTTACTGTTCCTCCTGACAAGCTAAAAACTTGAAGGTGTAAAGGGCGGGCATCTTCCGCTACATCTTCCATTAAATATACGTACAATTTATCATTAGCGACAATGGAGTTGAAGTGTCTAAATTTTGTTGCTGCTGCTTCGGCAGAATAAATTATTTTCCAGTCATTTTGTCCTTCTATGGTTGATTTTATCACAGGTTTCCCGCCTAAAAGTTCCACCATAAACACTTGGTTATTAAAACTAAGGATATCGCCACGTACTTGTGGATTGGGAATAAGTCCTCCTTGGTTGCTTGAAAATTCCGCATCTTCAGCTAATTTATAATAATGGACATTTCTGTTATCTACTCGTGTTATAATGTGTATTGCACCACTTTTGGTAACAGTAAAAGCTGGGTCAAAACTGGTACGGGGAGCGGATGTTGTTCCGTAATCATCAGAGGGTTCTGCGACTTTTACCACATCTGGAATTTGAATGGGTAAAGAAATGTTATTCCCATTCGCATCAAACCATTGATTGGTTGGTTTAGGTAGT
>JBGCFJ010000647.1:0-5505 GCA_045106885.1 Saprospiraceae bacterium | reverse complement strand
ATTATAATTTTTAGAACTAAAGTTATAGGAACCTTCAAATTGATATTGTAATAAGACTTGACCACTTTCGCATTCAATACCGTTTCCTCGCTTATATGCGAGACCACTTCCAGCATAAACTCTGTCATTCGTATCAATTGCTAGATAACTAGGACTAGAACCAAAAAGAGGTAAAGTAATAAAACGTAGATAATCACCATCTTTATCTAAAATAGATAATTTGTCGGCAGTACCATTAATACCATTTGCTTGGTAACTTCCGCCTATTATAATGGATTCATCTTTTAGTGCTTTGATACGATTAATTCTGGTGTTGATATTTATGTTTTGATGATTGAAAGTCGGGTCAATTGAGCCATCTGGATTTAATCGTACCAAATGGTGTATTTGCTGGCCGTTAACAAAATTGAAATTTCCACCTACTACAATTTTTTTATCTTTTTGTACAATAATTGATTTGATTTGTCCTTGTCTATATAGACCTATTTGAAAAGTTTCATCTTTTGTTGGGATAGGTGTAGGGAAAGTATAGCGATAAATACCCGTAGCAAAATGACCATCTATTTGATTAAAGATTCCCGTTACAATCATGCCGTCTGATTGAGCGACCATGTCAAAGACCCCATTGTTAGCTCCACTAGCTACTGTCTCAAACACATTACCATCTGGGTAAATATGTGCAACTTGCTCTCCTATGACTAAAAAAGAATTTTCGTTGGTAGCCCGTAAAATCGCCCTATTATTTTGAATATATTTAGTGAATAATTGATTACCAATACTATCTAATATAGTAATATTGCTTTCTGCACCCCCTAAAAAACCCATTGTACCATCAGGAAGGACATCCATATTTTTAATTGTAAAATTGGAATTGGAAGGAATATGAGGGTTAAAACTTAAATCAATAGAACCTGTAGAGTCAAAACGATAAACAGTTTGAATAAAGGTATCTAATTCTAAATCTGTTCCTATGGCAATTAAAGCATTATTAGATTGTACGGCAATATCTGTTAAGGTGGAGGCACTACTTTGGGAATGGTTAGGGCGAAAAGCTATTTCTGAAAAATTATTATCTATTTTACCATTTTTGCCATAAAGTCTAATTCCATAAGCATTGCAATTAACTTCTACATTCGGAACACAATAATGATAGGCTACAAATATTTTTTGATTGGGTAAGATTTCTAAATCGATGAAATTCAGAAAAGTATCTTGAACAACCTGGAAAGAAGTATCTATCTTACCGTTCGAATGAAGTCTTAAAATACTTCCTACATATTTATTTTCTCTATTTTTTAAATAACCTGAGATAATAATCTTCCCATCTTTTTGCAAGGCAAAATGGAAAGGATAAGTTGATAATTCTTTATCATATACAAAAGAAGAATCTACTGTTCCATTCGGATATAATCGAGCAAAGTTATTGATAGGAGTATCTCCAATTATATTGAAATTACCTCGAAGTAAAAGCTTATCATCTGGTTGAGTAATTATACCTGTGCCAGTTCCTGACAACTTGAAACTAGGATTAAAAGCGGTGTCAATGGTTTGGCTGTGAAGGCTATTAAAGTAAACAGTTACGAACGTTATAAGTACAATAATTTTTTTCATTAACCTTTGGTTTAAAGATTTGTTATCAATGGAATTTTGTAAATATATTAACAATTATATAGTTGACTAAGGGACTAAGTAAAATTTAATTTCAAATTTTCAATTTTAAACCACCTTCGGTGGGAATTTGAGGTTGAGATTGAAAATTATCGACATTTTAGAATATCGACAATTTGTTGGTTTTAAAATTTGCGTAAGTACCTAGATGATAATTTTAATATTTTTTTAATATCAATTTTTAATCTGATGTTCTATTGTTGTTTGATTAAATCTTCATAAATACTAGTGAAAATAGCTTCTTTTGAAGGATAAAAAATAACTATCAAATTCCATTTGGCGGGTTTTAATTTTAGCTTGAACCAGCCACACAAATTGGTGATTACGAGCTATACATTCACCCATCATTTTAAATTTGGCCTACCACTAGTTCGTCAAAATCAAAACTATAGCAATAATAGCAGGCAAACCCTGAATATAAAAAATACTTTTTTGAACAGTCATTGCCCCATAAATACCTGCGACAGCGATACATCCTAAAAAGAAAATGGCAACGTTTTCACTCCAATTAATGTCTTCTATCAAAAAAGACCAGACTAAACCTGCCACTAAGAACCCATTATAAAGTCCTTGGTTAGCTGCCATTGCTTTTGTTTGTTCAAACATTTCTTCGGGGAATCCTCTAAATGCCTTCTTCCCATGCGTTGTCCAAGCAAACATTTCTAGCCAGATGAAATAAATATGTAAAACGATAATCAACGCAATAATTAAACTTAGTAAGAAATTCATATAAATAATTTTTTTGCAGGATTAACAGGATAGTCTACCCGATTCTTTTATCCGAGATGCCCATATCCGTGATACTAAAATCTGTGTTATAAAAGCATCCTAGTTAGCAGCTCAGAGAGCCGTGTTACTTAATCCATATATAAAGCATCATAATAAGGTTGCAAATCTACTTTATCCTTCATCTTTTTTTGCAAGGTAATTAAATCTTTGAATAAAACTTGTACTTTTTCGGGATTCGATTCAGATACATCCTGTATTTCTTCGGGGTCATTTTCTAAATCAAATAAAAGCAATTGATTGAGTCGAGGATAAAAAATCAACTTAAAGCCATCTTTGCGAATCATTCGCTGCACTTTCATATAACCTCCATAAATGGCTTGATAATTACCTTTAGTAGTTGCACCTTTTGCCTGTGATAAAAAGCTATTAAAATCCACGTAATTGGGTTTGTCAATCGCTGCTAATTCTAAACTAGTTGCCATAATATCTTGTAAATAAATATCATTTTGGACTTTTTGCCCTTTCAAAATATCAGGCCCCATAACCATCAACGGTGGACGAATACTGTGGTCATATAAACTTTGTTTACCCAATAAACCATGTCGACCTACGGATAAACCATGGTCAGCCGTAAAGAAAATATACGTATTGTCCATTTTTCCAGAAGCCTTTAAGGCATCCAAAATCTCGCCTATTTGTGTATCTAAATGGGTAATAATGGCATAGTATTCTTGAATATGTTTTTTGATGGCATATTCCGTTCTTGGAAATGGGGCGAGGGCTTCATCCCTTAAATCTTGTCCATTGCCAATCGCTTCTTTATTCGGATATTCGGGCAACCAACTTTTGGGTAGCGTAATATTTTCTAGCGGATATTTATCAATATAAGCTTGTGGGGCTTGTCTTGGGTCATGTGGTGCATTAAAAGCTAAGTACATAAAAAATGGATTGGTCTTATTTTTAGCTTGGTCAATAAAACCTAATGCATCATCCTTTAAGACTTCGCTCCAATGTTTGCCACCTTCCCAAAAACCGCCGTGTTTGGGGTCAACTGGCGACCAAGTAGTATCATTTCCATTTTTGGGGCGATTATAGCCCAACGGCATAACATCTTCGGCAGTGACTAATTTGCCATCTACTTCTTGTTGCCCAACGACTAGTTTTAATTGTCGAATCATTTTATAATGTTTCCACTCATCTCCAGGCATACCAGGGCGAATGTGTTTTACATGTTGAAAAACTTTATCCGCTGGTGCGTCCACATGCCATTTACCTGTCATGTACGTATCATAGCCTGCTCCTTCCATGAGTTTGCCCCAACTTTGGTTATAATGAATCGTGTCTCTTTTACCCCATTTTTTCCTAAATTCATAAGCATCCCAAACATATCTCCCTGAAATCATCATTGCTCTCGACGCCGCACAAACTGCTCCATTCCAAGCGCCCATATTATAGGCCATGGTAAAAGTAGTCCCGTTGTTGACCAATCTATTCAGATTCGGTGTTTGAATTTCGCTATTTCCTAAGGCATTGATAGCCGTATAGGTCATATCATCTGCGAATAGAAAAACAATATTGGGCTTTTCCGAAGTAGTTATCGCTTCATTGGAAGTAGAGCAACCAAATAGGAATAAACAGCAAAAAGTAGTGATAAAATGAAATAATATTTTCATGTTTTTTATATAGATTTTGAAGACTAATAGCGCGTCAGCTAATAAACTGATATTTTTTAGAGGTCAGAAGTCAGACCGAAAATTTAAATTTTCTGTCAGAAGTCAGATTAAATATAGGCAACCAACTATTTAAATCCGTTGGGGAGTCTAATCCGTTGGGATTTAAAGCAATGTCTCCCCAACGAATTTAATACCCCAACGGATAATTATCAGTTTTCAATCTGATGCGCTAGTTAGATAGTCAGCTTGAAAATTGATAATCACGTGTCGGACACCTCCAAAGGTGTCCGACACGTTCGACTAACCATTTATCAATTTTTTATCTGATGCGCTAGTTAATGTGATAATATTAAAAATCAAGAACTTATGATTTTGGTATCAGACACCTTTGGAGGTGTCAGATACGAAATCGAGGGTTCTTTTATAAAGAAAAAGCAACATATCTATCGCCTGATTTTTTGCCTAATTTACCACCACCGCAAGCGATAACTACATATTGCTGTCCATCAATGCCATAAACTGCTGGTGTGGCGAATCCTGCGGCAGGTAATTTTGTTTCAAATAATAAATCGCCATTGGCACTATCGAAAACTCGAAATTTTTCATCCAATGTACCCGCCATAAAAATGAGTCCACTAGCACTTACTACAGGTCCACCATAACTTTCAGAACCCATTGATTCCCTGCCATCTTTCATTAATTCAGGGTATTCTCCAAGGGTTACTTTCCAACTAATTTCGCCTGTATTTAAATTAACAGCATTCAGAGTACCCCAAGGTGGTGTAATAGCAGGATAGCCTTCCTCGTCTTGAAAGCGAGTATAACCATTAAAATAATAAGGATAAGGAGAGGTATTCGCTTCGGCAACTTCCATTTTTTCGGCATCTTCAGTTTCTAATAAGAAAGCAGCAATCGCTTTTACTTGGTCCTCAGGTAGAAAGGCAAAGGAGGGCATTGCCCCTTTTCCATTTTTTAATAGGTTGGCGATGGTTTTATGATTAAATCGCTCTTTTAAATTTTTTAGAGAAGGCACAGCTCCAAACATTTCGCCACCTTCTAAGTCTTTCCCGTGACAAGACAAACAAAAGGCATTATAAATGCTTTTGCCTTTGGAAATTTTTCCGTCCGTAATTGTAGCGGTTTTTTTTAGCGATAACAGCCAAGGCATTTCACTAGCATTGATGATTAGATTCCCAGAAGAAGGCTCAAAAGCTGCACCGCCCCATTCTCCACCACCATCTAAACCGGGGAAAATAAACGTTCTTTTTTCAGTTAAAGGCACAAAATGTTCGCCTTCGTTGGCTTCTTCCCAGAGTTTTTTAGCATATTCATAAGCTGCTGGCGTTCGTTTAGTTAACTCTTTTTCCGTAACCCTATTTCTAGAAAATGGAGCTGGTTTAGTTGGAATTGGTTGTGTAGGCCAAGCTTGTTCTCC
>JBGCFJ010000646.1:0-12660 GCA_045106885.1 Saprospiraceae bacterium | reverse complement strand
AATCTTCAGCACCATACTGATCTTTTGCTAAATCGTATCCCCACTTCTTGAACATACCTTCGGTGAACTTCATAATGTTCCCCTTGTGTACTAAAGTAACAGACTTTCTTTTCTTAGCAATGGCATAATCAATTGCGCCTTTTACCAATCTTTCTGTACCTTCTTTAGAAACTGGCTTAACACCTAAAGAGACGGTATCAGGGAAACGAATACCTGTTACGCCCATCTCATCCATTAAGAAAGACTTCATTTTTTCATTCTCATCTGTACCATGCAAGTACTCAATACCCGCATAAATATCTTCCGTATTTTCTCTGAAAATACACATGTCAACCAATTTTGGTTGCTTTACTGGAGAAGGAACACCTCTATACCATTTTACTGGTCTAACACAAGCGTATAAATCTAAAATCTGACGAATAGCTACATTCAAAGAACGGAAACCACCACCAACTGGGGTAGTCAAAGGCCCTTTAATGGCTACTAAATGTTCAGCAATTGTATCTGTTGTTTCTTTTGGTAACCAATCACCTTCGTTTCTTGCATTTGCTTTTTCACCAGCAAAAACTTCTTTCCAATGGATTTTTCTTTTACCACCATACGCTTTTTCAACGGCTGCATCAAATACTCTAACGGCTGATGCCCAAATATCTGGACCAATTCCATCACCTTCGATGAATGGGATAATTGGATTGTCAGGAACTCTTAATTTCCCTCTTCTAGTAAGGGTGATTTTTTCTCCACTCATATTTTTATGAATTTTAAATATTTAGTATTAGTTGACTAAAGCCCATTGCCAATTGGCAAACGGTGCGCAAAAGTACTATTTTATGTCAATTGTTGCCATGATTAGCTTTATTTTTAAGGCAAACATATACTATTTTCCTACTATATACGGCAAAAATAGTTTTGAAATAGCTACAAAATTCAACTTATAGGGCTATTTTAAAGCAAAAACTATCACAACTTATCTCAAAATTGCCACACCTTTCCGCCTCTCAGCCCTTCCACCCCTCAGCCTTTCCGCCTTCCTACCTTTACCCCAACTTCGCCAAACTTTCTTCTAAAATAGCAATCTTAGCCACAGCATCTGCTTGTTTATTTCGTTCATTTTCAACGACTTTAGCAGGCGCATTATTTACAAACCGTTCGTTACTTAATTTCTTATTAACAGAAACCAAGAAGCCTTTTGTATAGTCTAATTCTTTGCTAATTCTTTCTTTTTCTGCTTCCACATCAATCGTCAAATTTAATTCAACGTAAAATTTCTCCGTACCAGCAATAAAATTAACGGTATTCTCAGGTTCTGTTGTTGTAAAGGTTAGGCTTTCTAAGGCAGCCATTTTTTGTAATAATTCTCTTATCCCTTCCTTACTAAAAAAGTCAGTGGCACTTGCACTTTCTTGAACAAAAGCTTTTAGTGGTTCATAACTCTTCAATTGATTCTTTTGTCGAATCTCTCGAATTTTAGTAATGGTATCTTTAACCGTTTCAAAATTCTTTAAGAAATCAGCGTCTACAGTTCCTGCTTTTGGATATTGACTGGCAATACAATCTTCCCCGTCTTTTCTATCCTTTAATTGATGCCAAATTTCTTCGGTTACGAAAGGCATAATTGGATGTAACATCGTCATTAACTGCTCAAAAAAGTCAATTGCTTGATTAAGCGTTGTGCGGTCGATTGGAGCACCATAAGGTGGTTTGATAATTTCTAAATACCAAGAGAAAAAGTCTCCCCAGATAAAATTATATAAATCCATCGTAACTTCCGACAGTCTATATTCTTCAAAATTACTTGCTGCTTCTGTTAAAACAACGGACATCCGTTGTTCCAACCATTGGGCAGCCAACCCATTTATTTTAGCTAAATCAGCAGTAACTGGTTCATCGGCAACTTCCCAACCTTTTATTAACCGCAAGGCATTCCACATCTTATTACAAAATGCTGCCCCTTGTTCACATAATTTTTTGTCAAACAATAAATCTCCACCAGCAGGCGAACAAGACATCATTCCAAATCGAACCCCATCCGCCCCATAATCTTCAATTAATTTTAAGGCATCAGGCGAATTTCCAAGCGACTTACTCATTTTTCGTCCTTGCGGATCCCTTACCATACCTGTAAAATAAACATGCTTGAAAGGGAAGGTCTTTTTCCATTCATAGCCTGCCATAACCATTCGAGCAACCCAGAAAAAGATAATATCCCAACCGGTTACTAGTACACTTGTTGGATAGTAATAGTCTACTTCTCCACCTGATTCTAAACCGTCAAAAACACTAAAAGGCCATAACCAAGATGAAAACCAAGTATCCAAAGCATCTTCATCTTGCTTTAAATCAGCTAACGTTACTTGGTTGCCAAATTTAGCTTGAGCTAATTTTAAGGCTTCTTCCGCAGTAGTGGCTACAAAAGTCTCTCCTTCATAATACCATGCTGGGATTTGATGTCCCCACCATAATTGACGAGAAATACACCAATCTCGGATATTGTCCATCCAAGTATGGTAGGTATTTTTATATTTTTTTGGAAAAAATTCTATTTCATCCGTCATTACTGCTTCCAAAGCGGGTGCAGCAATTTGTTTCATATCCACATACCATTGCAAAGATAATTTTGGCTCAACTACAGCTCCAGTTCGTTCGGAACGACCAATACTACTATTATAAGGTTCTAATCGAACTAAATTCCCCGTCGCTTCCAAATCTGCTTTTACCAAGTCTCTCGCTTCAAAACGGTCTTTGCCAATATGGATTTGCGCTTTTTCATTCAGCGTTCCATTATCGGCAATCGTATCAATTACTTCTAATTTATGGCGTAAACCAATCTCATAATCATTCGGGTCATGTGCAGGAGTAACTTTCAATGCACCTGTCCCAAATTCGATATCCACATAATCATCAAAAATAATTGGGATAGAGCGACCAATTAGTGGAACAATAGCTCGTTTACCTTTTAAATGCGCATATCGTGGGTCGTCTGGATGAACCGCAATCGCTGTATCGCCCATAATCGTTTCTGGTCGCTTGGTAGCGATAGTCAACCAATTATAAGCTTCCTCCTGTGTAGCGTATTCTTTTTCTAATTTTGCTAATTGATTGCAAAGGGAATTATAAGTCGATTTATTATAAACGCCTCTACCGTTTGATAATGGTTTATAATTAGCAACAGCTCTTTTTAACTGCTTGATTTGTCTAGCCAATCGAGCTAATTCTAGTGATTCTTCCCCATTATGGTCAATTTTATACCGTAAATGATATAAAAAAGAATCTTCCTCTCCATGAATTACTTCCTCATTAGACAATACCGTTTGTGCTTCGGGGTCCCAGTTGACCATTCGTAGACCACGGTATAATTTTCCTTTATTATATAAATCAACAAAAACTTGGTTCACTTGCTTAGAGCGAACTTCATCCATCGTGAATGCGGTTCTATCCCAATCACAAGAAGCCCCAAGTTTTCTTAGTTGTAATAAAATCTTACCACCATACTCATCGGTCCAATCCCAAGCATGCTTCAAGAATTCTTCTCTGGTTAAATCTCCTTTCTTAATCCCCTGCGCCCTTAATTTTCGTACAACTTTCGCTTCTGTAGCAATAGACGCATGGTCTGTACCAGGTACCCAGCAAGCATTTTTGCCATCCAATCTAGCTTTTCTAATTAAAATATCTTGAATGGTATTATTTAGCATGTGTCCCATGTGCAAGACACCTGTAACATTGGGTGGCGGGATGACAATAGAAAATGCTTCTCTGTCGTCAGGTGTTGAGGCAAAATATTTTTTATCCATCCAATATGGATACCATTTTGCTTCTGTCTCTTTAGAGTTGTATCTGGTGGCTAATTTCATGGATACAGATTTTGTACACTACTTTATTTGCTATTTTGAGGGCCAATTTTGCCTGTTTTTCTTTTAAAAATAACGAAAACAAAATATTGACGAGCAATTTTACAATAAAGTGCGAAGATAGTATTTTTTGATAGTTGCACCAACCTCTAATCTATCCGCAAGTTGGACAAATTTTAAGTTGATTTTGGTATTAATTTTATCGTTAACGCTGGTCGTGGGGAAATGATTCCATTAGAAGAATTTTTAATAGAAAGAAGCGGTTTCTTAATTGAAGGTTAAAGAAGACGTCGAACAAGTTCTGATTCAGCTAGAAGCCCTGAATAGTTATCAATTTTTCTATTCATTTTCTTCACTATTTTGTTTTAATTCAACAACCAAAACAGCCAATGGAATCAAAAAATGCGGCATCCGCATAACCGATTCATGTAACCATTGTAAGAGCACGTAATCCAACCATTCCCAATTAAAATTAGCCCAAACTCTAGCAATTGTTGTTCCAAACCCCCAAAAAACGGCATAGAGGAGAAAGAAACGTACCCATTTCCAAGGTAGAAAAATACCTATAGCAATAGCAAAATCTAAAATACCAGCAGTCGTTAAAAACGTTTTAGCCAGTTCCTCCGTAACGCCTAAAATATTCATCGTCATTTCCATAAATTGAACTGGAATAGGGTAGTAGCCTACAGCATATAAACCATGACAAGTAAAGGTTAAGGCAATAGCTATTTTTAGGACTAAAATAAATTTAGGCAAAATGTTTGTTGGATTTTTTTGACGAATCCACCACCATAAAAAGAAAGGACTTCCAAATTGAAGGGTATATTCAAAAAATTGACCGATGCTAAAAAAACGTTCTTTGCAGTAGAGTAGGGCAAGCGTAATCAATGCCAATGAACTAAGTAGTAAGACCTGATGAAAAAATCGAGGCAGTCTATGAATAAATAAAGTGATAAGTGCAGCTAATAAATAGAAAAAACCAAATACTTTGATACTGTCTCCAATGGCATTATCTACTTCCATACTAGTGATATAGGTTTCCCAATCCATTGTCGAAAACCTTTCTACTAGACCGCTTAATAATTGTTCATCCCAGAAAAAAGTTCTAAAAGGGGCATCCCAATATAAGTGTTGCCAAGCCCTTCCTAGTAAAACGGTAAAAGCAGAGAATTGTAAGAGTCTGGAGAAAAGTGGATTACTTTTAAATTTTAAATTTTCAATTTTCAATCTTGAATTAATTTTAAAAATAAGAGGGTAGATTATATTTTCCTATTTCATAATGAAGTAAATTCCTCTTTTTTCGTTTAAAAAGTATTTATACTAAAAGTTCCCATTTAGCAGACCGTGAACCGTATGCCGTTTACCGTGAACCGAATAAAGTCTATTGATTCTCCGTGTTTGCTGAATTCATCGTTCATCATTTATAGTTCATCTTTTCTTACTGCCAATCCCAAGCAACAATTGCCCATTCTTCTTTAGGTGTTGAAAAAATATGAATGGTTTCAAAACCTACCTTTTCATGGGCACGCATAGAACGGGTATTTCTTGTAGCTATTTCTGTGATGATGTATTTAAAATAAGGAGACATTTCCGTTTTCATTTGCTGATATAGCCCCGCAAAAACACCTTTTCCACGATAAGCCTTGTCTACGCAAACTTGCCCCATTACAAAATAGTCTACTGCTTTCAAGGAGTCTCCATTGTAAGAAAGCGCATTAATTTTATCAAAAAGTGGGACTAATACAGGAATTTTATTGCCAAATTCAGGAAGCATAACAAGGGTATACCCAATTACTTTATCAGCTGTTTTAGCGATTACATGTGGATACTTGACATTCATAGCCGATAGTATCTCGAAATCGTGATGTACTGTTACAAAACCTTGTTCTTTAGCCTCCTCCGTGCTGATATTTTTGGGGAGGTTAGTATACTGTAAATCTAAAATCTGCTGAATTTCGTTAGTATTGTTAGCTGTTGTAAATTGTATCAAAGCTTTATATTTTAAAAATGGATAGGATTAAAATAAGTACCTCTATAGATATAATTGACACTTTTTCTAGATAATGAGTAGATAAGATTAATGAACTTATGAGATTTATGAGGTGAAATTTCACCTCATAAATCTCAGGTTCTTATCAGCCTATTACCTTTTTTTACAAAAGTGTCAATTATTTAGTAGGAGGTACTTATCTATTTTTTAGCCGCTCTTAGTTGAGATGCGCCCGTTGGGCATTTAGTATTTAAGTCCCCACGAATTAAAGTTGTTCAAAGCCTGCTCCGTAACTTATCCCGTATTTTTAATCGGAGTTATTTTTCCAGTGTTACTTCGTCTAAAAAAAAGAGGAAAAATACATAAAACTATTTAAATTAAAAAAGGCAGCTACCTCCGAAAAGGTGCTGCCGCAATAGAGAGAATCATTAAAGGCCAATCTTTAGATAATTTTCCTTTTGAAGAGGATAATTATCGTTATATTTTATACTTGAAAACAAGATTTTTTATAGAAATTGAATAGAGTAGGTAGATTATATATTAATATGTCACAAATATAATTAAAATATTTATTTTTCCAATGAAACTTGATTAAAATATTTAATATGTATGTATAATAGCTTAATAATCAAATATAAATGTATATATCGTTGTCTATTCTGAAAATGGTTAATCTTAAAAATAAATAATAAAAATGAATATTAAAAGTTGCTTTGTGTTGTTTTTGTTTATAATTGTTTTTATAGTGTTGGAATTGCTCAAAATAACACTCCTAAAATAACATCCGACCTATCATTTAAGTATTTATGGGCATACAGATTCAATTGGAGATAACAAAAAAAATGAATTTTTATCTCAAAAAAGGGCAATGTCTAGTGGTTCAAGTCATAAGTAATTGATAGTTTAATCGAGTGTATTTTTTCGTTAGGCAATGCCTGCTCCGATTCATCGGAGGCATTTTTTTTGAGAATAGCCTTCGCTCTTTGAGAAAAAAATAACGCAGCATAACGGAAAAAGACGCCGATTTAAACTGTCAATGCCTGCTCCGATCTTTTCGGAGGATTTATGTCTTGAACCACTAGTGTCAATTTTCTAACAAGTAAAGCCATGGTTTTCAATGTCAAAATTTTGTTTAAATACAGTTAATGGAAGAAGCTTCCCTAACACTACTTTTATGACGTTCCTTAATTTTAACCATTCCTTAATTTACAAATACCTTAATTTCCGCTACCTTTGTTGTTGCGAGAATCTGATGAACCCCTTCTTTTGCATTAGAATTTTTTACTAAATAAATGCTTTAGGCAGTTCAACAGTTTAAGGCAAATCACTAACTAAATTTAGAGAGCTAAACTAATTATGAAAAAAGTACCATTATTATTCTTCTTTGCGCTATTAATTTCGTCTCTTTGCGCCCAAAATTCAACTAATAATATGGATTCAGTAAGTTACAGCGTTGGCGTCTTAATCGCCAAAAACTTAAAAAGTCAAGGTGTCGAAAATATTGATGCACCTTCTATGACTGCCGCAGTTGCCGATGTTTTTGCGGGCAATGCACTAAAAATTAGCCCTGAGCAAGCAAACACTATTTTTCAGCAGTACATGCAAAAGCAGTCTGAAAAATTGACTGCAGATAAAATTGCAGCGGGTAAAACATTTTTAACGGAGAATGCTAAAAGACCAGGCGTAACCGTTTTACCTAGTGGTTTACAATATGAAGTGTTAACCCCAGGAACTGGTGTAAAACCAAATTCTAGTCAAAAAGTAACGGTACATTACGAAGGTACTTTAATTGACGGAACCGTATTCGATAGTTCCTATAAGCGTGGAAACCCTGCTACTTTTGGCGTAACGCAAGTTATCCAAGGTTGGGTAGAAGGTTTGCAGTTAATGGAAACAGGGGCTAAATGGAAATTATACATTCCTTATGATTTAGCGTATGGAGAAAGAGGTTCACCACCACAAATCGCTCCTTTTTCTGCTTTAATCTTTACAGTAGAATTGATTAGTATTCAATAGCGAATTGGTTAAATCAAGGTGATTTTTAAAATCACCTTGATTTAAATAAATGATTACTTTTAAACCGTCTTCGATTGACGGATAGAATGAGCAACTACTTTTTTAGGTTGCTCTTTTTTTTTGTAAGAATTAAAGAAACTAAACCAGCGCATTTTTATCACACCAAAAACAGCTTCTTTGATAATGCCGCTCGACATTTTAGAGACGCCTTCGATTCGGTCGGTAAAAGTAATAGGCACTTCAACTATTTTAAAGCCCAAAGTTTGGGCGGAATATTTCATTTCTATTTGGAAAGCATAGCCAATAAAACGAATCTTATCTAAGTCTAAAGTTTCCAACACTTTTCGACGATAGCAAACAAATCCAGCCGTCGGGTCATTTACATTCATCCACGTAATCAGTTTCACATACCAAGAAGCTCCATAAGAGAGAATCAATCTATCCCAAGGCCAATTGACACATTTACCACCTTTAACATATCTAGAACCTACTGCTACATCTTTATTTTGGTCAATACAAGCCGCTCTTAATTCGATTAATTTTTTAGGTGGGTGAGAAAAATCTGCATCCATTTCACAGATGAAATCATATTTTTTCTCTATGCCAAATCTAAATCCCCGAATATAAGCGGTTCCGAGTCCCAATTTACCTTGTCTTTCAATAAGGTGAAGAGAATTAGGATATTGTAACTGCATTTCCTTGACAATGTTGGCAGTACCATCGGGTGAACCATCATCTACAATCAAGACATGAAAAGGAAAATCTAAAGAAAAGACCGCCTTAATAATATTGGCAATATTTTCTTTTTCATTATATGTGGGAATTATAACTAAACTATCAGACAAACTATGGGAATTTTCAAATAGCGTTTTAAATTTAGAAATGATAAAAATAAATGGACTATTTTTTATTGTATTTTTATCAGGTAAAGTAAAAAACAGCTATGATGTTACTCAATAATTACTTAAAAGTTGGATGTTTTGAAGACTAATTCACTTACTCTATTTACAAAAAACGAACCGTTTAGAATTTCAGTCTATTGATTAGCTAATTTTTACACAAAAATATTAAGCTTTGCCTTATAGTTGGGTGAATAAAAAGTTAATGCTGATAATAGTGTTACTAAACAATTAAGTAAATAATACGATTTTAAGTCAGAAAAGTTGAGGGATTATCCATGAATTTTTGGATAAAATAAGACTTAATTATTCAAAAATAAGGGACTAGACCTTTTTTTAAACCTCTTTTACACCCGAAATCCATCCCTAAAGTACTGTTTTACTCATTTTTTGCCCTTACTTTTGTAGCGTAATTGGCTCAAATGCTTAATGTAAATTTTGAGACAATGATAGTAAATTTTAACAAAAAAATATAGCCTTATTAACTTTTAAGTTGTTTGATAAGTGAGCTAAGTATAAAACGTGAAATATTATCTCTAACTAAAAAATATATATCATGAGCAGGAAATCAATTTTACTAGCAGGTTTGTCTTTACTAATTCTTGGAAGTATTTATGCTTTTACCATGGCGAATCCTTCAAAAGCCACAGTAGATACCACTAAAATTAAGTGGTACACTTTAGAAGAAGCCACCGAATTAAATAAAACCAACAAAAAGAAATTTGCTATTGATATTTATACCAGTTGGTGTCACTGGTGTAAAGTCATGGACAAAGAAACCTTTACCGACCCCGCCGTTATTGAATATATGAATGAACACTTCTATGCCATCAAATTTGATGCGGAGTCTAAGGATAATATCACTTTCCAAGGCAAAGATTTTAAATTTGTCAATGCTGGAAGAAGAGGCATCAATACTTTGGCCTATTTTTTATTAGACGGAAAAACGGCTTACCCAACGATTGTTTATTTAGATGAGGATTTAAATAAAGTAAAAAAATCTCCTGGGTTTAAAAAACCGAATCAAATGGTAGAAGAGCTAAGAAGTATAGAATCATCAGCAACTCCTGTTACGGGGTCTTAGGTTATCAGTTGCCAGTTACCAGTTGCGTGTTTTAGAACTCGCAACTCGCAACTGGCAACTGGCAACTCACAACCGTTTTAACAATTGGCACATTTTTTTAATTCAATTTTCTCTTCTCTGCAAGACCGAATATCCACATCTGCTTTCCATTTATCGCCGTCATTTTTTACTTTATACTCATATTCTCCTTCATATAAGTCCATACAAAGCGTAGAAAACGCAAAGACTTCCATTTTAGAATTTTTAATTTCCACTTTGGCTGTTTTTCCATAGGGATTATGGAAGCAAATAGAACCAATGGAAAATTGTTTGCAATTGGGCGTAAGCACCCCATCAAAAACTCTTTTGCTTTGATAACAACTAGAGAAACTTATACTTAGGCATAGCACTGCCAATAGCATTCCACGATGCAAATTTTTCATAACTGAATGATTTTGATAGTTAGCAGAGGGGCTAGGGCAAAGGGCAGAGGATGCCAAATACCTACATTTAAAAGAGCCTTCTACTAGAATTATTTTTAAATTAGGTGCGATTCATAAATGATTGATAACTATAATTGTCAAAAAATTATGAATTGTACCATTAAGTAATCAACTACTAGATGCTAAAAAATAAGCAATACCCTTATCTAATAATTTTTTTTATCAATTAAATTCCTACCAACTCACAACTCACAACTCATCATCCCGTACAAATTCCTGCTTTTTATTACTTTTGCGCCTTCATTAGAAAAGCGGATGATATTGGACGAGTTGTCTAAGCACTTCGCCAAAAATTAAGAAATGATTTCAATCAACGATATAGCAGTACAATTTAGTGGCAGAACCCTTTTTCAAGGGGTATCTTTTGTCATTAATCCAGAGGATAAAATTGCCTTAATGGGCAAAAATGGTGCAGGGAAATCTACGATGATGAAAATCATTGCAGGGATGGATAAGCCAACGAAAGGTAGTGTGCAATTTCCGAAAGATGCGGTGATTGCCTATTTACCACAACATTTATTGACCGAAGATGATTGTACGGTTTTTGAAGAGGCTTCCAAAGCATTTGTCAAAGTTTTTGAGATGCGAGATGAGATGGCACGACTGAACAAAGCGTTGGAAACTAGAACCGATTACGAATCGGATGAATATGCGGCTATTATTACACAAGTGACGGATTTGGGAGAAATTTACTATTCCATTGAAGAAATTAATTATGATGCCGAAGTAGAAAAGGCTTTATTAGGTTTAGGGTTCAAACGAGATGATTTTCAGCGCCCAACCAGCGAATTTAGTGGTGGTTGGCGAATGCGGATTGAATTGGCAAAAATATTATTGCAGCAACCCGATTTAATCTTATTGGATGAGCCGACCAACCACATTGATATAGAATCGGTGATTTGGTTAGAAAAATTTTTAACAGAAAAAGCCAAAGCTGTTTTGGTAATTTCTCACGATAGGGCTTTTATTGATAATATTACCAATCGAACGATTGAGGTGACAATGGGTAGAATTTACGATTATAAAGCCCATTATTCCCATTATTTAGAACTGCGAGAAGACCGTCGCCAACATCAACTGAAAGCTTTCAAAGAGCAACAAAAATTCATCCAAGAGAGCGAACGATTTATAGAGCGATTTAAGGGGACCTATTCTAAGTCCAATCAGGTGAATTCCAGAGAGCGGATGTTAGAGAAGTTAGAAATTATCGAAGTAGATGAGGTTGATAATGCAGCTTTAAGATTGCGTTTTCCACCTTGTAATCGTTCGGGAGATTATCCTGTTGTCGCAAAAAATCTATCCAAGACCTATGAAGACCACGTTGTATTTAGGGATGCCAATATGACGATAGAAAGAGGCGAAAAAGTCTCTTTTGTGGGTAGAAATGGAGAAGGAAAATCGACTTTGATTAAAGCCATTATGGGAGAGATTGGTTTTCAAGGAGCATGTAAACTGGGGCATAATACAGCAGTGGGCTATTTTGCGCAAAATCAAGCTTCTTTATTAGACCCAGAATTAACGGTTTTTCAAACAGTTGATGAAATAGCGAAAGGAGATATTCGAAGCCAATTAAAAAATATTTTGGGTGGTTTTATGTTTAGTGGAGATGATATTGATAAAAAAGTATCTGTCCTTTCTGGTGGGGAACGAACTCGATTGGCAATGGTGAAATTATTGCTAGAACCTGTCAATTTACTGATTCTCGATGAGCCGACCAATCATTTGGATATGAAATCTAAAGATGTCTTAAAAGAAGCACTGAAAAATTTTGATGGGACACTTATTTTAGTCTCTCACGACCGTGATTTTTTAAGAGGTTTATCTAAGAAAGTATTTGAATTTAAAGACAAGCGAGTGATAGAACATTTTGAAACCGTTGATGACTTCTTAGAACGTAATCGAATGGAGAATTTGAAGGAGATTGACTTAGGACGGTAGAGTTCTTTAAGCGTTTTTTTACCACGGAGAGACGGAGGGCATTGAGTTTACGGAGTTTTTTTGACGAGTATAATTACGGGGTATTTTTTACCATGGAGGAACGGAGTTCACAGAGGGCACAGAGTTTTGACGAGCGCAGTTTGATTTTACTTTATTTTAAATAAAAAAATAAAGATTCTTAAGGAATAGTTCTACTATTTAGCACTTTCGTTTTTTAACTATTTAAGGCATTTAAGCTCATAGAGAAACGATTAAATGCACTTAAATGACTAAATGGTAGAAAGAAAGACTTCATGGTGAATAGTTACTTGAAAAAACACCTATCCGTTGGCAGTAGGCAGTCAGCAGTAAAGCCTTGATTTTCAATGCTGATTTTTTGCCTAAACACAGTTATTTGAACAGT
>JBGCFJ010000645.1:0-2418 GCA_045106885.1 Saprospiraceae bacterium | reverse complement strand
TAAAAAAGCCTTATGTAGCTTGGCTATATGCGGTTTTTTAAGCGCCCTTAGAAGAAAAAATAACTGCGTAATCTGGCACACTTTATTTCTACCTCGTCACTAAGTAATAATATACTTGAGCTACCAACCTTCAATTTTTTCTCTCTAGGAAATTAAAATAGTCGAAAAACGCCTTCTATCCTTTTTGCTATTATCAGACAAATTATCTAAAAAAAATTTTTCATTGTATTATCTACATAATTCATTCCATTTTTCTCCAATCCATAAATCTTTAAGCCTTTTATTTTTTCACAAAAAACCACATAAAATATTGGTAGTCAATAAATTAAATCAAATTAACAATAAATTACATATAAAAAAGGTTTCCTTTTCATTCTTATTTTTTCTAAAAAAAATGTTTTGGTATATAAATCAAGTATTTATATCTTAAAAAAAATATAATAAAAAATCATATTAAAATTAATAATAAAGTTTTTGGCACAGTAATTGCGAAAAATTATAATGTGTAAGTTTTGGTTAAAGAATTGTAAGATTCGTTTTTTCCAGCCCATGAAGAGTCATGGGCTTTTTTTTTGCCCTAAAATAATTAGCAGTAAACAGTCTACAGTTTGCAGTTGTCCTAATCGCTTTAAAATCATCAATCAACTATTTATTTCTATTAATAGTCCATTAGAATTTTTTAATGCCGCTCCCTCCAAGCATGAATAGAATCTTGTTTTGTAGCATATTTTTTCAAAAAGGTAGGAATAGCTTGATTAGCTAAAGCACTTGGGGCATTGGTCAAAACGCAAATACCTAATTTTTCTTTAGGATGAATTAATATTTCCCCACGATAACCATTCACAAATCCGCCATGATAAATCAACGTATCTTGAGCATTCGTCAACACTCTCCAACCTAATCCATAAAAAGCATCTTCTACCATTGGCCAATCGTGGAAATACCGATTTTTATTATTCGTATTGATGCGAGGTTCAAAGATTTGATCCAATGTCTTTTGTTGAATAATTTCAGGTCGATTGCCCAATAAAAGCTGTAACCACTGCCCCATATCTGCAATACTAGCATTTACACCTCCTGCGGGTATCGCATTATAGTATTTTTTAGAAATAGGTCTTTGCCGCCAATTCCCATTTCCTCCTCGATGCGGCAAAGCAATATTTTCTCCTTGAATAAAAGGTTCGTAAGCGGTAGAGGTACGACCTATCCGTAATGGGTCTAATAATTCTTTTTGAAAAATTTGGGATAACTCTTCTTGCTTAACCACTTCCATTATAGTTCCTATCAAACTATAAGCCGCATTTTGATAAGCATAGATTTCTCCTTCTTTAGCTATCAAATTAACTTTCTTCAATTTCCTAGCAATTTGACGAATGTCTAACCCAGCTTCCACTAAATTGGTATAGGCATGATAAGGTAATCCAGAAGATTGGGATAATAAATGAATTAAATTAACCCGTTCCGATTGTAAAGAATCTTTTAAGACAAATTCAGGAATATATTGATTGACCTTATCCGTCCATTTTAATGCTCCTTTTTCCACCAAAATTCCAGCTAATACCGCCGCAAATCCCTTAGATAAAGAACCTATTCTAAAAACAGTATTAATATCAACAGAATCAGTCGAAAAAGCAGCTTTAGTTCCATGTCCAGAAAGGTGTAAAATCGAAGTATCTTTAACAATTACTAGACCTGCCCCTGGTGTTTTTGTTTGCTCGAGCAGCGTCTGAAAAGTTTGAACATATTCGGTTGTAAAAGCTTGTAAATGTGGGTTTTTAGGGGGAGGTTTTGGTATGTTTTCTTTGGCCGTTTTACAAGTAAAAAAAAGTAGCATTAATAAAGCTAGAGTGATTATTTTTCGATTCATGGGTTGTTTAGTTGCTAGTTGAATTGACATTTAATCTTGTAGTATAATATTTTCAAAATAGCCACTGATTTATTGAGTTTGTTATTGAAATTGGCATTGACATTGCTATTGAAATTACTATTTATATGTCAAGTCCTATTTTCGATTCAACTAGATGTTACTTAGCAACCAGCAACCAGAATACCTGTCAAAAATTTGTGATTAAAGATTTTTCGCCACCACTAATAAACTCCATTCATATAACCGCCATCGACCACAATCGTCTGTCCTGTTACATATCTACTCGAAGGAGACAATAACCAAACAGCCAATGCACCCATATCTGCGGGATTTCCCATTTGTCCAGATTTCATATTGCTAATAAATTCAGACTTAATAGTTGCTGCGGGTTTACCAGTTTGCTCAGCTCGTTTATTAAAAATACGGTCAACGGCAGAAGTATCATGATAACCAGGTCCTAAGATGTTCATCGTGATACCATGTTGCACGACCTCTTCCGAGAGCGTTTTCACAAATCCTACAACTGCCATTCTAATAGAATTACTTAATAC
>JBGCFJ010000644.1:0-3426 GCA_045106885.1 Saprospiraceae bacterium | reverse complement strand
CGTGCCCTCTATGTTCCCCTTTTCTCCGAGGAAAAGGCAACCACCGAGATCCACACAATCTCCCTGCGCGCTACGCCTCCGATCCCTCCGTGGTAAAAATAAGCTACGCTCGTCCAAAAAACTCCGTGCGCTCTATGCCCTCCGTTCCTCCGTGGTAAAAAACGACAAACTTTAAGCTTTTGTTAATCTCTTCGGTATACCGACTTACTAGTAGATTTCGTTATAATTTTGGATAAACAGACTTTGTGTTGTTCATCGTTCATCATTTATAGTTCATCATTACAAAATTATGTGGCAAAGTTTAATAACATTCCTAATACTTCCGTTTTTTTTAGTAACAGGTAATCCTGGATGGGAAGAATATAAATCTTTTGAAGGAAAATTCCGAGTCTTAGTCCCAGGCGAAATGCAAGTGAGTGAGCGAGTCATCCATACGGATATTGGAGAGATTAAGTACATCACGCATTATTACCAAGATACCCAAAGAGAAGCAGAAAATGCGATGTATATGGTCACTTATTGTGATTACCCTGAGTATACTATTCATTCAGATTCCACAGCATTAGTGGAAGATTTTTTTAAGAATACCTTGGAAGCGGCAGTAGAAAGTGTAGCTGGAGATTTGCGGTATTCGGATGTATTAAATTATAAAGAATTTCCTGGGCGGCATTGGCGAGTAGATTATCGGGCGGGGCATGCGACTTTGAAATCTAGAGCTTTTTTAGTAAACAATCGATTTTATACGGTACAGACGGCGACGGAAAGAGGACGGAGTATGAATAAGGCGACGGATGCTTTTTTTGAGTCTTTTGCTATTTTGGTGGAATGAAAAAGAGAAGTCAGAAGTCAGACCGTCCATACGGACTGTCAGAAATCAGATAAGAGCCATGTATCTGACTTCTGACAATGAAATGGTCTGACAATAAATTTTAATTTATGGTCTGACTTCTATTTTTTTGCGACAAACTTCATAGAAATACTATTCACACAATGCCGAGTATTTTTAGGCGTCAAATATTCACCTTTGAATACATGCCCTAAATGGCCATCACATTTCGCACATAATATCTCCGTTCTGCGACCATCCGCATCGGTTTCTCTTCTGACTGCTCCTTCAATTTCATCATCAAAAGCAGGCCACCCACAATGGGCATTAAATTTATGCTCCGATTTATAGAGTGGATTGTCACATTGTTTGCAGACGTATACTCCTGCTGCTTCGTTGGTATATAATTCACCCGTATAAGGTCTTTCTGTTCCTTTATGGACAATGACTCTTGCCTCTTCAGGCGTTAATTGATTTAATTTCATGATAAGAGGTTTAAAGGTAAAAAGGTATCGAGGTTTAAAGGCGTAAAGCAAGAAATATTGATTACTGCCTACTGTTCTACTTTCTTCAATTTCTCTCGATATTTTTTTCTAAACTTACTCAACTTTGGATTAATGACTGCTCGACAGTAGCCATAATTCGGATTCAAAGTATAGTAATTTTGATGATACCCTTCAGCGGTATAAAAGACGCCTAATTTTTCAATTTCTGTTACCGCAGGTGCATCGTATAGGGTTGGCGCAAAGTCTTTTTTGACTTGTTCCGCCGTTGCTTTCTGTGCATCCGATGTATAATAGATACCAGACCGATATTGGGTACCAACATCATAGCCTTGTCTATTTAAAGTCGTCGGGTCATGGGTAGAAAAGAAAACTTCTAAAATTTCCTGTAGAGAAATAATAGATGGGTCGAAGGTAACTTGTGCTACCTCATTATGTCCTGTACTTCCAGAACAAACTTCCTTATAAGTAGGATTTTGCGTATGTCCACCCGTATAACCTGAAATGACGGAAGTAATGCCATTTAATTCTTGGAAAACAGCTTCTACGCACCAAAAACAACCTGCGCCTAGGGTTACTTTTTCCATGTTTTCTGAATCTGCCATATTATAAATTCCTTTTTGATGTGAATGTATTTAGCAAAGGGCTTAGAATATGGGGCGGAGGGATATAAAATAACTAGTAGATTTACCCTTTGCCCTACGCCCAATGCCCTTCGCTAAATAGGTTAATGAATTATCAATATCATTTGTTCACCTGTTTTTAATTTAAAGAGGCCAAACCTTCATTAATAATCTCCTTTGCCGCATTCTCAAATTGTGCAGGGATATAAATTTCAATCGACCCTGGCAATAGCATACCATAAGACGAATCTTGTTTATTCATCACAAAGACATCAATATCATTATCTCTTAATAGTGCTTCAATCACCTTTGCTTCAAATAATTGCGTCGTTCTAAACACTTTAATCATCTCGTTTTTCATAATTCTTTATTTTAATGGTGAGGTAATAGGTTTTTAGATTTGCAGCCAATTTATAGCTTTAAATTCATAAATAAAACAACTTTAGACGACTACTTGTTTTTAGTCGATTGCTGCTTGTAAGGATAGATAAAGTTAAAAAATAGTTAAGAGAAAAGACGGAGATAGGGAATATTTAGTATCAGGCTGTCAAGGTGAAACATTTATTAAACCACAAATTTATTAAACCAAAAAAAATGTTCACCTATGACTAAGTATTTATTAACGCTATTATTTTTAGGAAGTAATTTCTTAAATTTAATGGCTCAATCCACCCCTGAATTACCTGCTAAAAAGCTGGAATATCAAGTTGCCTACTTTGGCTAAATTTGTAGAGGTAGTCGTCAATTTTATAGAAAAATACTAACCGATTTTAGCAATTTAAATTTTAACCTAAATAAGGTGTTAACTGCCATCAACATATAGTGTGTTGATGGCAGTTTTTATTTGAGTACTTTTTGAGTTTTTTTTTAAAAAACGAATATGTTTAAAAAATAAATATATGTTAGTGTTTTTGCCTGAAAAAGAAGCACTTTGCTTGATTTGAATGTTTTTTTGATTTTAATATATTGGTAATCAATTGGTTGTGATTTTTAAATAAAGAAAAATAGATTTAAAATAATATTTTTTAATACGAAAATATGTTACTTTTTACATATAAAAATAATGTTAAAGTTTCTTGCAATTGGTGTTTTTTGGACATAATCTTGTAGAGAAATCAAACTAAAATTGGTTGGATGATGTATAATTAACCGTATTTTCAATAAAGCAATTAGCTATCAAAAAATGAAGAATTTTAATAAAAAAGGTTGTTGTTGCTGTAGCAAAATATTTCACTTGGAAAGTGCGATTTTTTAATGATAATTAATACCTCAAAAAGAGGACAATTATATACAAAAAAGCCTTTTCAAAATAACACATTTGGAAGGGCTTTTTTACTGTTAGTGACGACGCAGGAATAAATTGAGCCATATTACCCCGATGAATCGGGGCAGGCATTGTTCTTTTAGCATCCCATCCGCTTTGCGGTTCACTTGCGGTGCAAGCTCATCTTCTAAGAACCCTTAAAAAAGCCTT
>JBGCFJ010000643.1:0-1909 GCA_045106885.1 Saprospiraceae bacterium | reverse complement strand
CAATACTTTTTCATCAAAATATTTGATGGCTCTTTGAAATGCTTCTCTTGCTTTTTTATAAGTAGCTAATTTTTGGTCATCGCCTAACTTCATAAAGAATTCAGCAGAACGCAAATAATTGAAGGCTCTTAGGTAAGTGCTTCGAGCGGAAACGAAATTGCCGTTTTTTTCAAATTCTTCTGCAAGGTCATAAACAGGATTCGCCATTTCTAACCATGCGGTATTAATGGTAGACCTATCAGTTGGGTCAATATTACCTGCTACTTCCAATATCTCAGCAAACTCTCCACCGCCATAATGGGCTTGGGTTAATGCTCGGTTGACTTGGTAAGAAGGCATATATTTGCCTGGGAAAAAATGCCACATATTGTTTTTGTTATTTTTGGGATAACTCAAATCGTCATTAGTAGCTTAGTCCTCTGGTCTGAGTAGCCTTTTGAACTACTCAGACCAGCCGTCTAAGCTACTTTTAACACACCATATTGAGCGGTATCCTATTTTTTTTAAAATGAAACGTCAAATTAACGTAACTAGATAGGAGTATGATATCAGGAGTCAGGGGTCGAGTTGAATTTCGTAAAAAGAGAACTATTACGATTTCGATTTAAGTGAATTCTACTTTCAGTTATGCAGAATATGCTGTCTCCTGACCCCTGTCACCTGACTCCTAGTCAGTTACAAATTAACTATTTAAATATCAACTGGCTTTACAACGCCATCCTCTGATAAGCCCATTTTCTTTCCTTTCGCCATTTCCGCAAAAGGATTAACAGAACCCCATGCATCATTCGGGTTATCTTTTAGATAATGAACATCTAAATGGTCGGGTGCAAAAACCAATCGAGCGCAAGCGTAATATTCAAACAAAACACCACTACCAGGGTCTTGTATATAAATGAAAAATCCTTCATCCGCTTTGTGTCTAGTGGGCGCGCCCATCACACTTTTATACCCTTTTTCAATAAAATAATCTAAAGCTAATAATACCTCTTCCCTACTATCTACATTCCAGCAAATATGATTTAGAACCGCCTCATTTTCCCCGATATTAGGGTCAGTAAATACCGCTATATCATGTGACAAATTAGCAATGGTATGCAAGCCGCCTATTGGTGGAATATGGTCTGCAATCCGAATCTCGTCTGGATTCTTCAAGCCCAAGCCTTTCCAAAATGCTTTTTCCGCTGGATATTTCCCTTTCGCCACCATATAAGTTACGTGGTCAAATCGACGCGGATTCGCTCCTTTTAATCGGTTACTGGAATACCGGTCTGCATAAATACTTCCTCGTTCCCCTTCTTCTCTTAACCAAACTACGTCCCAGAATACTTCGTGTAAATGTCCATCTGGAGATTTGAACCGATACGCTTTTCCATGACCTAAGTCGCCGTCTACCCAACCAATACCCGCTCCAATACTTGCTAAGTATTTGGCAGCATCTTCTAATGCCTCGGGACTATCTGCTCGCCATCCTAAATGGCCAAGTCCGCTTTCTTCACTTTGTGTTAATTTTAATGTATGGTGAAAATAATCACCCCATGCTCTCAGATAAACCGATTTTTCTTCTCGACCTGTTTCATCCATACCGACAACATCCCTAAAGAATTCAACGGACTTATCTAAGTCTTTTGTCAACACTTCTATATGTGCAAGCTGAGAAAAATAATGTGGATTTCGTGCCATAAGTTTATAATTTCAGATTTTTATTTTAAAAATTAGACGCTGCAAAATTAATTATTCTTCAAGAAGGCAGGTATGCAAAATTATCCTATTGGTATGCAAAATCAATCCATTTTACTTTAAATAGGGTAGAATAATGAATAGTCAATGTTGAAAGGACGAGTTAAATTTGAATAGATTTTGGAACTGGCTAAGGCAAAAAGCACAGACATTGCTTCCCAAAAGCTAG
>JBGCFJ010000642.1:0-3965 GCA_045106885.1 Saprospiraceae bacterium | reverse complement strand
TCAACCATTTATACCGCCTTTTTCCCTTCTAAGAAACTCAAAAAATGCGTCCATAATCCATTATGCAAGCATTTTTTGAATTCCTTAGAAGAAAAATTGACTGGTCTAACTGGCTAATTATTTTCTCCACTTTGCCTTATTGCTTTGGGAATTTAGATGAATCGGTAGGTCGATTAACTCAAAATGAACAAGCTTTATTAATTACTAGACAAGCTAATTTACTCGAATTTGACGGTGGTCATCAGGAAACGATAGAAGGCTTGCTTGATGAAGGGTTTGAGATGGCTTTTGGGGAGGAATAAGCAACGAATTCATCGTTTATCGTTCATCATTTTGTCGTTAAAGCCGCACACAAAATCCCAGCCGCCACCGCTGCATTCAAAGATTCTGCCCCCCCCTGCTGACCTTTTGGAATCCGAACCAAATGACTAGCCTGTTGTATGATTTCCTCAGAAACACCAGCCCCTTCATTGCCAATAATTAGTAGCCCATTTTTAGGTAATTCTGTTTTAAAGACATTTTCTCCTTGCAAAACGGCGGCAAAAGTTGGTAAATCAGGTGTATTTTTCATCAATTCTGAAAACTCAATGGAGATAATTTTGACCCTTAAAAAAGCGCCCATAGACGCTTGGATGACTTTTGGGTTAAAAGCTTCTACCGTATTTTTAGAACAAAAGACATAAGGCAAACCAAACCAATCTGCAATCCGTAAAATACTCCCCATGTTTCCTGGATTTTGTAAGTTCTCCAAAAAGAGGGTTAAACTAGTGTTAATTGTCGCCAAATCTAATTCATAAGTCGGTACTTTACAGACCACAAGTACTTGATTGGGCGTTTTTAAACTAGAAATACGGGCTAAATCCTTTTGGCTAACTTCTTGAACAATCGTATCAATATTCTTTAAAAGAGAACGATTGGCTTTAATCCAAGGTGCTAGTGCAAAAATGCCCTCTAGCTTAAGTCCTTGGTGTTGAATAATTTCTGTCGCCATTTTTTCTCCTTCGACTACAAAATTATTATACATTTGCCTAAATTTTTTCTGTTTAAGCGATTGTAGATATTTCAAGGTATTTCTAGTCAGCATAAAAAATTAGAGGTTATGGAGATGTTATTTGATGTTTTTAAAGGTTATTCGTAGTGAGGCAAAATAACCTTTAATCACTTTCAAATAATCACTTCTTATAACTTACAATAACTTCTTTTAAAATTAATGAGCAACGAAAATAACATATATTTTTTCCATCATTGGCGAAGACTTTGCTTCTTTGCTAGTTGGTTATTGTTATTTTCTTGCAACACTACAAAATACCTACAAGAAGACGAAGCTTTCCTGAAAAAAAGCGAAATTAAATTTGAAACGGCTTATAAAATTAAAAAACAGAAAAAGTTAGAAGGAGACTTATTGAGTATTGTTAAACAAAAGCCAAACACCAAATTCCTCTTAATCAATCGCCGTTGGTTTTATTATAAATCTAGAAAAAAACAACAGAAAAAAGATAGAAAATCGAGGCGATTAATTGCAGAATATCCTAGTCTTTATAGTGAATTATTAGCGGAAGAAACCGCTCAATCTATGAAGATTTTATTGAAAAGAAAAGGGTATGACCATGCACAAGTTCGTTTCGAGACAAACATTAAACGTAAGCAAGCACTAGTCACTTATATTGTTAATCCTAAACAATTATTTACCGTTGACACCATCAAATTTATCAGTAAGGATACTGCTATTCAGTGTATCTTAAATGATATTAGTCCTGCTACCGTTTTCAAAAAAGATAGCCCTGTTTCCTATCAATTATACGAAGCAGAAAAACAACGAATTAAAACCCATTTAAGAAATGTGGGTTATCGGAATTTCTATGTCAATTATTTTGACCAGTTAGCAACCAAAACAGATTCGGCTAAAGTAACCCAACTTTCTTTATCCTTAGAAGTCTTTCCAATAAATGATACCATTTTTCACAAAACTTATCAAGTTGGAGAAGTCTATGTACACCCTTATTATAATCCACAGAATACGGAAATCTATCTAAAGGATAGTTTGATTAATGACATTCATTTTATGCTGCCTAAAGAAAGAAAATACGACGTACGTTCAGATGTCATTGCAGATAGGATTTATCTAAAAAAAGGCGCATTATACAGCCAAAATAATTACGACAAAACAATTCAAAACTTAGGGGAATTAGGTATTTTTAAATTTGCCAATGTTAATGAAAAAGTTATTAATGATACTGCCTCCACCATTAATTTCAACATCTATTTACCTGCCAATCAGCGTCGGAGTATTGGTGGAAATTTAGAGTATAAAAATACCACTTCTCTCAATTCTCCTACTGCTACCAACTCTAATTCTAACTTAAATGGGATAGAAACTTCTTTGTCCTATCAAGACAAAAATTCCTTTGGAGGTTCAGAAGTATTCAATGCTAATTTTCGGTTTGGTTTGCAAGTGGGTAATGATAATAACGTTGGTAGCTTTATAGATAATTATGACATCAGCCCACAATTTGATTTAAGTATTCCAAAATTTAGAGACCTTTTTGGTTTTGTTCGATTGATGAATAATATTGGTGCATTTAGAGATAAATTTTATAACAGTTTATTAGAAAATGCAAATACCAAACTAACGCTAGGTTTAAATTGGACAAAAAGAAGAGATTTTTGGACCTATTTTAGTGCAGATATTTCCCTCGGTTATGAAATTCAAAAAAATCCAAATCGACGATATTTTATCAAACAATTTGGGATTAATATTTTTCAGCCAACTATTGAACCAGATAGTCGGGGTGCAGAAGCTTTTGAGAATGCCCCTTTCTTAGAGCGAACTTTTAACCAAGACCAATTGTTTACGGGCTTATTATTCCGAGAATTTGGTTTTTCTTTTGCGGGTAGAAGTGCTCGCAAAAGTTCTAATTGGCGTTTGTTTCTAAATTCTGAAGTATCTGGATTAGAAGCATTGGCCACCAATGCCATTGCCAATCAATTTCGAACAGAAAATCGAGATACGTTTTCTTTAGCAGGCTTGGCTTTTGCTCAATTCGGAAGTCTGGATATTGATGCTCAATATTTTAAATTTTTACGCCCCACTCGGTCTTTTGCTTTTAGATTAAATGGCGGTATTGCCTTTCCTTTTGGTACTTCAGAGGATGTTCCCTATGTTAAACAATTCTTTGCTGGTGGGCCTAATAGTATTCGAGCTTGGCGAATTCGAGAATTAGGTCCTGGTAGTTACCGTGACCCTAGTACTTTTCCCGCCTATCAAGAAAATGCAACCCCCTTTTATCAAACAGGAGATGTAAAATTAATTTTTAGCGCAGAATATCGCTTTTTGTTATTCCAATCCAGTAGTTTCGATTTTGAAGGCACCCTTTTCTTAGACGGTGGTAATGTTTGGACACTCAAAGAAGACATAGATAGACCTGGTTCCCAATTTAGCACTAGATTTTGGCGAGAAATTGCCCTTGGAACAGGTTTTGGTATCAATGCAGATTTTAAATATTTTATCCTAAGATTAGATTTAGGCTATAAAGTACGGAATCCTTATCCCAATCCTAATGGCACTTATTGGGCAATTCAAGAGTTCCAAGAGCGTGGTTTTAAAGGTATTAATTATAATTTAGGCGTTGGACGTGCATTTTAAATCAACCTATTGCTCTATTTCCTTTCCTATTTCCCTTGCATCATTTATCTTTGCGCAACTTAGTGTAAAAAGTACACTTTTATTATAAGAATAGAGATTAGAGATGCGAGAATAGAGACTAAAAATCTACCGTTGATTTCTTTTGTCCATTATTTTAAACTATAGTTATGTGTAACCTAATTAGTGCCTGAACGAGAACGTCTAAAGTACTGATAATCAATTAAATAAAAGCTATTTTTATTATGAAAATTAAAAATATTTTTGTATTTTACATTTTTAAAATATTGATTATCAGGTAGTTGATTTTTCAACTTTTATTGAA
>JBGCFJ010000641.1:0-4127 GCA_045106885.1 Saprospiraceae bacterium | reverse complement strand
ACTCAGGCTAGAAGCCTAAGCTACTTAAAAATCAGGAAATCTTCTTCGTAATATGTCGTTTATCCCGAATCAATTGTCGCTCTTTAAAAGATTCATATAAAGAAGTTTGCTCTCCTTCCGTCATTGGTAGATTATCAGTATACATACCTGCAACTTCTCTTTGACGAAGTGCCTCATAAATACTAACAGCACAGGCTACCGAGATATTCAAACTTTGCACCATTCCCATTTGAGGGATGATAAAATTGCCATCAGAATACGATAAACTTAATTTGCTCAAACCATCTTTTTCATTGCCAAACATTAGAGCAACTGATTGAGTCAAATCCAATTCGTATAAGGAAGTTGGCTGTTCTTCTAAATGTGTAGAATATATTTTATCGTAATTTTTCCGAACATGCGCAAAACAAGCTTCTACATTGGCATAAAGATGAACATCTACCCATCTCCTAGCACCTGAGGAAGTTCGTTTATTTAATTTAATCTGTTCTCTGCCCACTAAAGAAGGGTCGGTATATAATACAAAAACTTCCTTAATCCCTACAGAATCACAGCTTCTTAGCACCGCACCAAGATTATGAGGGTCGTGCACATTTTCTAGGATAACGGTTAGGTTCGCTTGTCTCCTTTGAGCAGCTATTTTGAATTTATGTAGTCTTTCTTCTGTCACTTGTTATATTTTCTGCAAAGGTAAGGTTTTTTAGTTTTTTAAATTTTTTTTAATCAGAAAATTACAAATGAGTAAATATTCATAACGAAAAAGTATTTAATTCAAATATTGTGGTTCCAGCAATTTTTGATATGGCATGAAATGCGACAAAAATTGTAAATTGGTAGTATGAAAAAACTAGAAAATCAGTCTATTCACTTCAATCGTTATTAACTTTACTTTTTTGCAATTCTGTTTCGGGCGACTAATTCCCATATCTAAAATTGCTAAGATTTATGTTTCTTTGGGCTACCGTCTAAAGTTGAACACTCAAGTTTAGGACAGACAACGGAAAATCTATATTTTCCGACGCTTGGAGCAGCGAATATAGATTTGCTGTTGTCAAATATGTCCAAGCTTAGACAAGTAGCCTTTCTTTGGTATAAAAAATAATAAACATGAAAATTATTAAAAATTGTTCTTGGTTCATTATTCTTGTATGGCTTACTATTGTTCACTACACTAGTCAAGCACAATCAAATGAAATGCTAGGGTATAAAATTATTCCAGATGTAGTTTATGGAAAAGGCATGATAACTGTTGATGGTCAGTTGCAAGAGCGAAACCTATTGACTGACATTTATTTACCATCCCATAAAAATGCTGATTTCACCAAAGATAAAATGGGTATTCCTCCTTATCCTGTAGTCATTTTAGTTCATGGTGGCGGATTCCAACGAGGCGGAAGGCGACAAGCTCCCTATAAAGAAAGTGGCGCTGTACATTCAAGAATGGAAGATTATGCCCAATTGCTCGCCCCACTTGGATATGCCTGTTTTGTTGTAGAATATCGTTTAGCCCCCGAATTACCAGAACCTAGAATGGCAATAGATGCGGATTGGTTAACAACAAAGGAAGCCGCAATAAGGCAAGCAGGCATAAAAAGGGTCAATTATGCTAGAAATAGTATGGGTTTACCTCCTTTGGGGGAAAAAGAAGGGAGAACCATTGTTTGGAAGACTATTCTCTCCGCTGCGGAAAATGACTTAAAGGCGGTAGAGTTTGTCCAAAATTCCGTAGCTCAATATCAACTGGATGGGCAAAAAATTGCCTTAGGTGGACATTCTGCGGGAGGCACGACTATCATAAATACTGTTTATGGACTACATGCACCTATAAAGGCTGTTTTTGCCCTTTCTCCCGTTCCAGCAGGTATTAATTTAAACAAAGCAATCACTAATGCCGATATTCCACCAATACTACACGTTATTTCTCAATTTGACGAACCTGCTGTTTTAGAAAAAGCCGCTAGTCTAACCAAAAGAATGCACGAAGTAGGTGCAAACTATGAATTATTATGGATTCCAGGATTCCCTCATTTTTATCCAAGGAATGCAGTTGCTTTGAGTGATAAAGCTATTCGAATTTCCCTTCAGGATAGGTTAATTGATTTTTTGAATGTTTATTTGAGGTAGAGGGAGTGCATCTCAAAATGTCGCTAAAAGTAATGGAACATTAAAAGTAGCTTAGTAGTCAGTTTAGTTAATATTGTCGGGTAATTTGGCGACTTTTAAAGCTGTACGTCGTTAAAAATACTCGCCATGGCAAAGGCTATGTCTGCGTTTTTTTTACCTAGTACAACTTCAAAATTCATCCAAATACAACCCGACACTATCATCTTGACGGACTACTTAGACGAAGCCATTAAATAAATTATACAATGTCTGATAAGTTTATCGAAACTAAAAAGAAGTTGGGAAAATCAAAAAATTATACCTAATGTATTTCCAGAGAAAGAAATTGTTAAAAAATATAGAAAATAGGTATTTGTTTAGGAAAGGATTTATAGTGAGAGTGGAGGGATTCGAACCCCCGACCCCTACCCTGTCAAGGTAATGCTCTAAACCAACTGAGCTACACTCTCAAAAATAATAAAGAAAAACGAAAGCTTTTTTCGTTCGGGTGGCAAAAGTAATATTTTCTTTAGAAATAAAAAACAGGTTCGTCAAATAAATATTAATTTACTTCAAATTACTTGACTTCATGAAATTCAAAAGAGGCACGTTCTGGAGATAATGCTGCCATTCGTTCTCCTTCTGCAATAATATAGTACACTGTATTTGGCACGTCATCAATTGTTGCTGCATAGATTAAATCATCTTGTGCGTAATCTTTATGACTACCGTCATCAAACATTTGCGTTTTTTGCCAAGCACCATTTCTACTGTTTCTATAGACTAAATAGGCAGGTTGTTTTTTTCCTGCTTTGCCTTCGTTACCCATGATTTTAGCCGTGATAAAAATACCTTCTGCATCTAATTTATGCGCAACTTCGGATATTACGGGCGGTGCTTTTTTGAAAACCGCATGATTGGATAAATAGTCTACTCGTTTATCCATTAATTGAGTAATCCCAATAATTTTAGATGTTTTAGCTAAGGTTGTCTCTTCCAAGTTTTTTTGAAAACCTTCGTAAGGATACAGCTTATTCGTATCGTTTTTGACCTCTGTCTCAATGAGTTGCTGGACATACTTAGCTCTTTCCTTATATTTTCCATTACTAAAATGGTCGGTTACTATCGTTTGTATATGCGCTAAATAAACCTTTCGGTAGAGGCTATTTTTGAGCAACAGTGTGATAAGCGGTCGGTCTGGATTTTTTGTTTTGTAATGAATAAAAGGGCTTAAGGTTTGCATTGCTTCATTACTTAATGCCTTGCCTGTACCATCAAATCTAAATCCACCAAAAGACATATTCAAATCCCAAATTATTGGGTTAAAGATGCCATTAATATCCTGATACAAATAATAATTATGCACTAATCTACCTGTATAACTATCCAGATTGACCAATACATTATTGAATGCGAGCATCCATAAAACTTGGTCAACGTTCAAAATAGTCTCAATATCAGCTGTTTTATTATTTAAAACATCGGTTAGGTTAATTAATTCAGGCCAACCAGTCTTTGTTTTTAATTCGTAAGCATTCGTATAGCAGGTACTATCTTTTGCCATGTAAACCAAGGTTGATTTTTGATTAGGCTTACATCCTGCAATATTTTTAGCCTTCCAAACGGGGTCGCATTTAAACAATACGCCATCTTCTTCTCCAAATCTATCTGTTAAAAAACGACTATCAATACTTTCGGCACTATTATACAAACCGAGATATTCATCGTTGATATAGACTTTTGCAAAATTAGCTCTGGGAGCAGGCATATAATTTCCTGCTATTTCATAAGATAATACTTCCCTTAAAAAACTAGGGTCTCGAAAGACATTCGATAATTTTAAACGCTTGAATCCACCGGGTAAGGCTTGATTCTTGCTAGTATAATTGATTTTAATATTAAAGGGTAGTTTACTAGTATTTTCTTTTCGAGTATTAAAATAAGAACTATTCCCCTTATATCTAATCCCTACACTATCATAAGTAACTCCATTAAACACCAACTTAGCTGGAATCCTTTTGTCT
>JBGCFJ010000640.1:0-2796 GCA_045106885.1 Saprospiraceae bacterium | reverse complement strand
AATAAAAAATATTAAATTCAGTTAACGTAAATAACGTAAAACGACACATTATTCTGTATTTAGCCTAAATTAATACTAATTAAAGAATATAATATTGTTTTAATTTTATTTACCTCTTTAATTTCTACCGAAACCCAAGATATAAGATATTTGCATTTGAAATATTTCCCTGATTTATTAGTCATTTATTACTTTACATGCCACTGAGTCACATTTGCCAAACAAATCCGATTTTTTAAAATATTAATATTTTTTCAGACCTGTATATTGCTGTAAGTCAATAAGTCTTCTATTTTACAAACTTTCCCCTAACAATTTACTATCTTGTCCGTACTTTATAAAGTAAGCTTTAAAAAAGTAAAGCTTTATTTCTATTTTTTCATGATAAAACTACGCAACTATGAAAGTAATTAAAGTAATTGAATTATTAGCGAATTCTAAAAAGAGTTGGGAAGATGCGACTAACCAAGCTATCAAAAAAGCATCAAAATCTATTAACAACATTCGTTCTGCCAATGTTGGAAATATGAGTGTTACGGTGAAGAACGGAAAAGTAGAGGAATACCGAGTAAGTTTAAAAGTTACTTTTGAAGTAGGTTAAATACCTAATTCAATTAGACCTAATAAATAGGTTACCCTATACAAATTTGCCTTAATTAAGGCAAATTTGTATATTTATTAAAAACAAAAAGCGCCGCAAAAACCAATGGTTTAAGCGACGCTTTATTATTTTTTCTCCCAATTTTAGGGCGTTTTTATTCTATTGCTACTAGGCGGTAACTGCTGAACCAACAGGAATAAACCAACCATAAGTATCTTCTATCGAACCATCTCTCAAGCCATCAATTTCTCGCTTCAACATATTTCCTACTTCCCTTTCTGCAACTGGTGGCAAAGTCATTTTCAAGTCATTATGCGTCAAAGAAGCCACATGAGAAACGACGGCTGCTGTTCCTGCACCGAAAATTTCTTTTAAGTTTCCATCTAAATGAGCTTCAACAATTTCGTCGATATAAATATCTCTTTCTTCCGTTTTGATGCCCTTTTTTGCTAATATTTCAAAGAAACACTTTCTAGTGATTCCTTTTAAAATAGCGCCAGAAGTAGCTGGGGTGATAACTGTATCTCCAATTACAAAAAATAAGTTCATCGTTCCTACTTCTTGTACCTTCTTAAATTCTGGGCTTTCCATCCAAATCACTTGGTCATAACCTGCCTCCTTCGCTAGTTTTGCAGGCAACAAAGAAGCCGCATAATTTCCACCAGCTTTTGCCTCACCAGTTCCGCCGTTAACCGCCCTCACAAAAGTTTGTTCTGTTACTAAATCTACTGCTTTGTCATAATAACTGCCAACTGGACAAGTAAAAATCACAAATTTATAGGTCTCTGAAGGTCGAACCCCAATAAATTCATCCGTTGCGTACATATATGGACGCACATATAAAGAAGTTCCTGGAATAGAAGGAATCCATTCACTATCCAAGCCAATTAATTCGTGTAAAGCTTGTAAGAATAAATCCTCTGGTACATGTGGCATACACATTCTATCCGCAGAAGCATTTAGTCTTTGCGAATGCAATTCTGGTCGCATTAACAAAGGAACGCCATCCTTACTTTTTGAAGCTTTCATGCCTTCAAAAATCGTTTGCGAATAATGCAAGGTCATATTAGCAGGATGCATTTCAAATGGTCCAAAAGGCACAATGCGTAAATCTGTCCATTCGCCATCCTTATAATCGGCAATGAACATGTGGTCAGAGAATACCTTACCAAAAGGGATATTATTAAAATCCAATTGTGGTAATCTGGATTGAGTGGTTTTAGTTAAGTTAATTTCAAATTTCATCAGCGTCAGCTTTAAAAGGTTCGGGTAAAATGAAAATGTAAAATTACAAATTCAAAATGTAAAAGTATGGAATAAGTTCTGAGTATAAATATACAGCAAAGTTTTTAATTAATTGAGAACATAGCCAATTAAATTAATTACTTAACCAATAAAATGAAATTTCGTGGTCAATTCAGCTATTTATCGACAATTTCAAAGAAAATTTCCTTTAAAAAGAGTTCCTTATTTTTTTCTTTGGGATTAGTCCTTAATTTTAGTCTTTTATCCAAGCAACCGAATTTTTAATAAAATAATTCAAACCCACACTATTTTGTCAAATTCCTTTTTAGACTTTAAAATAATAGCCGTAACTGATACGAAAAATATCATTGACCAATGTAATGGAAACGCTCAAAACGGTATCTTTATTTGCTATCCAGCTACCGACGAATCTATGGTCGAGTTTTTAGCAAAAATCTTATCCGCAGTAAAATTAGATTTAAAAAAGGATGTCTTCCTGTTAACAAAAACGGCAGATAATAACTTTAGTTTCAGCGGATTTGCTAAGGAAATAGGTATTCAAAAGGCTATTTTTTTTGGAACAATTCCGCAAACAATTGGCTTGCAAATCAATTGTCCAAAATATAAACCCTTTGCCTTGAATGATACCCTCTTTCTTTTTGCCGATGAGTTGATAAAAATTTCCGCTAATCAACAACTGAAGAAGTTGCTTTGGAATGCTTTGAAGGAAGTTTTTGCTTGATTTGTGGTGTTCGTTTTTTTATAATTTGGTAGTAAAGCCTTATTAATATTGGCACTACGGTGAAAATTGTGGGTTACTATGAAGTTCCTTTAAAGGTATTTGTTTTGTAGCCCCACGTGTCTGACACTTTCAAAATTGTCCGACACGTTAAGACATTTCGTCCCCATACTTTTCTCCGTAGTTCCTTAAGATTTAAAAATTAACTGCC
>JBGCFJ010000064.1:0-3683 GCA_045106885.1 Saprospiraceae bacterium | reverse complement strand
TTTGTTCATGCACCTCTCTACCTCGCCCGACTTTATAATGACGGTCTTCATATTGTGGAATCCGCAGTACATATTCAAAATAGGTGAACCGAGGACAAAATAAGTATTCTATAATTTGAGAAGGGGTAATGGAAAACATAGATTGATTTTTTTAGAAAAATAAAGCTTTTACTTTGTCACTTACCAACTTTTTGTCAAAGGCTTGACCTAATAAAACCGTATCTCTTAGCTCATTTTTACTCATTGGAAATATATATACCTTGTCTATTTCAGTATTGATTTCTGCTTCAATTTGTAGTTCCAAAGTATCCTTTCGATTGGATTCGACAGACCCTAAAAAGCAACTATATTGTACCCGATACAAACCAGCTTGCTTGCAATATTTAGCCACTTTGGTCCGAGCTTTATCGTTTTGAATATCATACAAAACCCATATTATCATGATGCTTGTTCTTTTTGGATGAGGGAATTGGCAAACTGATGAGCATCGAACTGCATAATAGTTGCCCTAGTTTGGTTTTTACCTTTGTATCGAATCCTATCTTCTTCCAAGTATTTATTGAAAGCCTCCATTAATAATACCTTTCCCTCTTTATTGAGTCGCCAGCCGTTGGTAATGCTATCAACATGTCCTTTATTGACTTTCTTGGCAGAAAAAAGACTAAAAACTACTTTATCCGCATACGCCCGATAGGGTTCAATAAAATCATAAACCATACTTTTATAATTATAATCATCCCGATGCAAAAAGCCAACATAAGGGTCAGCACCTGCAATAATCAGCGATTTTTCCACCCGACTATACAACACCCCATAAGCATAATTTAAGAACGCATTAAACCCATCTTTGGCAGGGCGATAAGACCGCCCATTCAGTTGATATTGCTTGGGCAAAACAAAAGCTATCGTTTCAAAATAGAGTCTTCCCGCTGTCCCTTCCAATCCTCTAATCTGGTCAGCTACTTCGTCGATATGTGGAGCGGTGAGTTGTTGTAGCTTGTTTTGTAAAACTTTAATTCGGTCTATTTTGTCCGTCAAATATACCTGATGCTGTTTTCGGTGCTTCAATAGATTCTGAATAAATGCTAGTTGGTTTTGGATTTTTTGATGCAACCAAGCTTGCGTATAAGTTAAAGCACTTTCGCTTAAACTTGCTTCCAACTGCTTTTTGCGAATCAAGGAAGTACTGCCCAATTTGCTATGCCATACTCGCCCTATAGGATGACCGTCGTATTCCAGAAAAACAATATCAATGTTATTTTTTACTGCCAATCGAACGGCATCAGAGGAAAAAGCAATCCCTTGTCCAACCCATATACTTTTCACTTTATGGGCGGCAATATGGTGTTTTTCGACGACGCCATCCGTCTTTTTTCTCACCTCAAAAAGCTGGTCTTTGATGTGGAGATAAGTGCCGTAGGTATTGAGGTGTATTTGCATGCTTATTAATTGAGGACTTTCAAGGTTTTCAAAACCTGGGAAGTCTATATCATCGTTTTATTGAATGAATACTTTCAAGGTTTTGGAAATTTGAGAAGCCTATTTCATCATTTTATCGAATAAAGAATTCCCAAGTCTTGGAGACTTTGTAAGTCTAGCCAATACTTCGAATAGTACCAAATCCCCTCGATACAGATTTCCCTAAACCGATGTAATCTGGTAATTTAACATTGGTGACAAATCGCCCTAAAAAGGTCATTACTTTCTGGTTTTTAAAATTCGCCAACCGAGGTTCTTTTAACTGAAGGTTCACCATAATTTGCTTTTCCTCCCGATGCCCAACTGCTTTAAAAAAGCCAATCATATTATTAATCAAAATGCCTTGGAGTTTTTGATTTTGCTCCTCGGAAGTCATCTCTACATACTTCCGATGGTTGTCCTGATTCAACGCCATCCAAGGATTCACAAATTCATATTGATACAAAGACCCATTCACGCCCGTCAAAAACTCCTGACTTTTCATGTTCTTTTGGTCTGTAAAAAACCGCAATCCTTCAATATCCAAATATTGAATCCTCAAGAATCGTTCAACCACTAAACTAGCGCCTTCTGCCAGTCCCATTACCATCGGCATTCCTCGTACAATTTTATATTGAATTCTGGGATACCGATATATCGCTTTTCCCTCTACTGTATGGTTATGAAAAAGGTCAGATTCTTGCCCGAATTGCTCGGCAAAGTAGCCTCTTAACTTGTGCCCGTGGCGGCGTTGGAGGCTTATTTGGGGGAAGGTTAGGGTGGTTTGGTGCATTTTGTTTTGTTTTAAAAAAAGCCGCTAGTAGGTACTACGGTTTTAGCTTTTTTTTTAGATAAATCTAAACCAATTTCATCGTTATATTCAGCCGAAACATAATTAAACCAAGTATGAGTCTCGTCAGTTTTTTCTGATTTGAATTGGTTGAAGTAACCTATTCTAATGGATAATTCATGTTCAGTTTTCTCCATTATTTCCTTATCAGATAAATATTTATGAAATTTATCTGGAATTACATTAATAGAATCTAATCCTTCTCTTGTAAAAATTGTCTCATCTACAGTAACATCTTTTACATAATGATTATTTCTTTGAATTTCATGATAGACCTCTAACCCATTTTTATAACTAGGATGTTTATCTACATCATAATTTTTATAGACTTCATCAACTAATTCTATAAGTTCACTTTCACTTAACTTTGGATTTTCTAAATTGCTCAACAATCTAAATGTATTTTCCAATACTCCTTCAACATCAGTATAAATCACCTCTCTTGTGACGGCTTGTTCTTTAAAAACAATTACCCTTGTTTCCTTTTTTCCTCGTTTCCGATTTACCCTTCCTGCTCGTTGTATAATAGCATCGATGGGAGCATTTTCGGTAAATAAAATATCAAAGTCAATATCAAGGCAAACCTCAACAACTTGAGTGGCAACCAGTAACATTGATTTACATTCCTTTTCTTTTTTAAGAATCTCTTTTTCTTTACGAATTCTATCTTTCTGAATGAATCTAGAGTGATAACAAATAGCCTCCTCAACTTCTGATTTATATTTATTGTATATCCTTATGGCTTCATTAACTGTATTTACAACAATAAGGACTTTCCTTTTCTTTTTTAATTCAATTCGTATATCATTATCAATATCATCAATTAAGCAATTTTTAGTTATAAAGGTATTCCTTCTTTTGTCCAATAATTGAATGTCTTTGACTATGCTATTTTCATTAATTACTAGTGTTTCTTTTAAAAGTAATTGAAGTTTTTTTGGCATAGTTGCCGTCATAATAAAGAACTTCGCATTAAATTCTTTTTTAAGATATTTTATAGTGGAAATAATTAAGCCTAAGGTGTAAGGAGCATATAAATGAATTTCATCAATGATAAAACGGGCATTTAAGCAATGAAAAGTCTTCAATTCCCAATAACCTATATTAAATCCTTGTGTTAATACTTGGTCTATAGTACAAATATTTACATTTCTAAAAAATGTTTTATCTACTAAATATAAGCCCTTATGAAAATTGTCATCTTTTTGTTTTCTATAAAAAAAGGCAGATGAGTGAATGACAGATGTCTGCTTTTGCCCAAAATATCCTTTTAGTCTATCATAAATTGAATTTGATGTAACGCGTGTTGGTAATAAAGGAATAATTTTCTCTGTTTTATTTTGTTTCGATGCCCATAAAAGTGAGGCTTCTGTTT
>JBGCFJ010000639.1:0-10278 GCA_045106885.1 Saprospiraceae bacterium | reverse complement strand
AAAAAATCTTTGCATAGCCCCGCTACGGAAATATTTTTTAACGAAGTATAGTGGAAAAAGAGCCCATCATAAAGTGTCGATTATTTGGTTGTAGGTACTTATACATCATCTATTGCAAAAACCTTTCCCAAAATTCACTTTCCACGAAAAAAAATCATAGTTTTTTTTCTTTAATATTTAAATGCTTTTAAATAAGGAACATCCTATAATTATTTTTATAATCACTAATTATTTAAGTGACTTCAATAATTTCATTTTGTTTCTTTACAGAAGTATTTAAGTACGTTTTTTTCAATGTTGATGACGTTGCTTCCAAACGACTCCACAATGATACAAGCAATATGACCTCATATCCATCCTATTTTCTAGTTATTGTGCCTTGACAATCGTTAACAGTTAATCCATAAAATAGATACGAGTGTATTTTTGACAGGTATTTTATCCTACAAAACTGTCACAAAAGGAGTAAAGCCCAATTCAAAGCGTCATTCTGTCAGCATTTAGTAGCTGGCATATCATTTGACTATTTTCTTGATAATATTTGTGACTATTAATCAATAACATAAATCAACATATCATGCAAAAAGGTAATATTTCAGTTTCTACTGAGAATATCTTTCCGATAATTAAACAGTTTTTATATTCTGATCAGGAAATTTTTCTTAGAGAGCTTGTTTCAAATGCAACAGATGCTACTTCTAAATTGAAAACCTTAGCGGCTAGAGGCGCAGTGAAAGGTGAAATTGGAGATACGACCATCGAAATCTTAATCAATGAAGATGACAAAACCCTAACTATAAGGGACAAGGGTATCGGAATGGATGAGGAAGAGGTAATGAAGTACTTGAACCAAGTAGCTTTCTCTAGTGCACAAGAATTCTTAGAAACCTATAAAAATGAGAGTAGTATCATTGGTCATTTTGGACTAGGTTTTTACTCTGCTTTTATGGTGGCAGAAAAAGTAGAAGTTGTCACAAAATCTTATAAGGAAGGAAGCGAAGGTGTGACATGGACCTGTACTGGAAATACGGAATTTATTTTAGATAAAAATGACAAAACAGCACGAGGGACTGATATTATCTTACACATCAGCGAAGATAGTGTTGAATATCTAGAAAAAGCACGAATCGAAGAACTTTTACAAAAGTATTGCAAGTTCCTTCCTGTAGAAATTCAGTTCGGTAAAAAGACCGAATATATCACAGAAGGCGAAGGAGATGATGCGAAACAAAAAGAAATTGAAGTAGATAACATCATCAACAATCCAAATCCTGCTTGGAAAAAAATGCCAAAGGATTTAAAAGATGAAGATTATACTAAATTTTATAACGAATTATATCCTTTTAGTAGCCCGCCTTTATTCTGGATTCACCTAAATATTGATTTTCCTTTTAATCTAACAGGTATTTTATACTTCCCGAAAGTGAGTAATACACTAGAAGTACAAAAAAATAAAATCCAATTATACTCTAATCAGGTATATGTAACAGATGATGTGAAGGAAATAGTTCCCGAATTCTTGACTTTATTACATGGTGTAATAGATTCTCCTGATATTCCATTGAATGTTTCTAGAAGTTATTTACAAAGTGATAAGAACGTAAAGAAAATTACGAGCCATATCACTAAGAAAGTAGCCGACAAATTAAAGGAGTTATTCAAAAATGATAGAGAAGGATTTGAGCAAAAATGGGATGACATTGGCGTATTTGTAAAATACGGAATTGTTTCGGATGAAAAATTTGCGGATAGAGCTCAGAAATTTACCTTACTAAAAGATGTAGATGGGGGCTATTATACCATGGAAGCTTATAAAGAAAAAATCAAGGATTTACAGACCGATAAGCACGACAAGCAAATTTTGTTGTATACGAATGCACCGAATGAACATGACAGTTTCATCCAAGCAGCAAAGGGTAGAGGCTATAATGTTTTAGAAATGACGACTGTTTTGGACAATCATTTCATGCAAAAACTAGAAACTGCTGGCGATAATGTCACTTTTGTCAGAGTCGATTCTGATACGGTAGATAATTTAGTGCAGAAAGACGAAAAGACAGAATCTGTTTTAAGTGAAAAAGAGGAAGAAACAGTAAAGACATTATTTACAGAATTAGTAACGGAAGCTGGTGCATCTGTTTCTACGAAGGCGATGTCTCCAAGCGACCAACCTATCGTTATCACTCGCCCAGAGTTTATGCGAAGAATGAAAGAAATGCAAGCGATGAATGGTATGGGCATGGGAGATTTCCCTGACTCTTATAACGTAGTCGTTAATACAAATAATCCTTTAGTGGCCGATAAATTATTGAAACTAGAAGGTGATGAAAAAACAAACTTGGCAAAATACTTAATTGATTTAGCGAAATTGAATCAGAACATGTTGAAAGGCGCTGATTTAACGAACTTTATTAATAAGAGTTTGGCGTTTGTGAAGAATTAGTATTTTTTTAAACGGTACATGGTACATGGTTGACGGTATACGGTAAATAGACCGTAAGCCGTTCACTGTGTACCGTAAACCGTTTTCTTGTCGTTAATTTTTCATTAAATAAAAAAAGCAAGGAACTATTGGCTAGTTTCTTGCTTTTTTGATTATAGGTGACTTTTTTTATTGGAAAAAGTCTAAATTGCATAGGTACTAACGAATAAACTATTTCGTTTTATTTATGACGAGAGTGGCTAAAGTTTAAATAGTCGCTTTATTTTTAATTAAATTGATGTTTATGAAAATGCTATTGAGTTTTCTTTTCGTCTTAGGTAGCTTAATTGATTTACCGAACTTAGATTCAATCACTAGTGCTTTGAGTCAAGGTAATGTAGAAGTACTATCGACTTATTTTGATGAGTCTGTAGAAATTTCTGTGGCGGACGAAGATGATATTTATGATAAAGCAGAAGCAAAGACTATTTTAACTAATTTCTTTGCCACCAATAAGCCTTCTAAGTTTGATCAAGTACACAAAGGCACTTCTAAAGGACAGGATTCTGTTTACTGTATAGGTAATTTAAATACT
This sequence comes from Saprospiraceae bacterium, assembly GCA_045106885.1. GTDB lineage: Bacteria > Bacteroidota > Bacteroidia > Chitinophagales > Saprospiraceae > JAFMDF01. Next base: position 7,261 of record JBGCFJ010000639.1, on the reverse strand, counting down.
GCTTCAAAAACCTACAGAGTCTACGTACTTTTAAGAGTTGAAGATGGGAAGCAATTTATTCAAGAATTACGCTTTGACGAAGAATAAATAAAAAGCTGTTATCAGCTTATTCCTAAAAGAAAAGGGGTTTTAAGAGATTGTCAAAATTATTTTGACGACCTTTTAAACCCCCTTTTTGATTTTAACCATCCGACGACCTAGTCATCGGACGGTTGAAATCTTATGCTACCTGATTTGTCAGATAATCATTTTAGAAAGAAGCTAATAAATGCTTCATATCTACTTTCTTAGCAACGATGTCGGCTACTTCATCAATCCCTACTCTAATCTGCTCTAAAGTATCTCTATCCCGAATCGTTACGGTATTATCTTCTAACGTATCAAAATCAATCGTTACACAATAAGGTGTACCAATCGCATCTTGACGTCTGTATCGACGACCAATCGCATCTTTTTCATCGTATTGACACTTAAAGTGAATTTTTAATTTGTCAAATACTTCTCTTGCTTTACTGGTTAACTCCTCTTTATTTTTTAATAGAGGCAGTACCGCACATTTATTAGGCGCCAAAGCTGGTGGCAATTTAAGTACGGTTCTAGTAGAATCTTTTCCTTTTGCATCAGGCACTATTTCGTCTTGTAGTGCATTACTCATCATCGCTAAGAACATTCTATCACAACCGATAGAAGTCTCCACTACATACGGTACATAGCTTTCGTTATCTTGTGGGTCAAAATATTGTAGTTTTCGACCTGATAATTCTTGATGACTGCTTAAATCGTGATTTGTTCGAGAGTGAATACCTTCTAATTCTTTGAAACCAAAAGGAAATTCAAATTCAATATCTACCGCTGCATCTGCATAAAACGCTAAATTATCGTGGTCATGGAAACGGAATTTTTCGGCTGGTGTTCCTAATGATTTATGCCACTTTAATCGGTATTCTTTCCAGTAGGCATACCATTCTTTTTGCGTGCCAGGCTTGATAAAAAATTGCATTTCCATTTGTTCAAATTCCCGCATACGGAAAATGAATTGACGAGCAACAATCTCATTTCTAAATGCCTTACCAATCTGTGCAATACCAAAAGGAAGTTTCTGGCGGGTCGTTTTTTGCACGTTCAAGAAGTTTACAAAAATACCTTGTGCCGTTTCTGGACGTAAGTATAATTTGCCTTCTTCTCCTGCCACATTTCCCAATTGGGTGTAAAACATCAAGTTAAACATCCGTACATCTGTCCAATCATTCGACCCACTTACAGGACAATTAATTTTATATTCTTGTAGCATGGCTTTTAAATCTGCCATGTCTTCATTTGTCATTGCTGCTGCTAGTCTTAATCTTACGGTCTCAAATTTCTCCAAATTTGCTAAGACTCTACCATTCGTTTTTCTAAACTCCGCTTCATCAAAAGCATCACCAAATCGCTTTTTCGCTTTGGTGATTTCTTTATTGATTTTTCCTTCAATCTTATCCATATAGCCCTCAATCAACTGATCTGCTCGGTATCGCTTATTAGAACCTTTATTATCTACTAATGGGTCACTAAAAGCATCAACGTGTCCAGAAGCTTTCCAGGTCTTCGGGTGCATGAAAATAGCGGCATCAATACCGACAATATTTTCGTGCATTTGCACCATAGAATCCCACCAATATTTTTTGATATTATTTTTTAACTCTACCCCATAAGGACCATAATCATATACCGCACTCAATCCATCATACACTTCGCTGGATTGAAATATAAAACCATATTCTTTACAATGTGAAACTAACTTTTTAAACTTATCGTCTTGTGCCATAACTGAGTATTGAAGTTATTAGAGGTTATCGGAAATTATTACGTGATTTAACGTACCAACTGTAAATAGGTACAAGTAATTCCAAAAACCTGCTTACTTATTTTATTTTTTGAAAATAGGGAACGAAAGAATACTAAAAAAAACTTGGTTTGAGGTCTGTCAGTAATAGCCTATTTGATTGATAATTGGTTGTTTTAATTAGGAAAATTTCCTGGCCACTAACTATCAATAATTTACTACTTACTGCATTAGGAGGTGCAAAAGTCTTAAATTATTAGCTAATAGTCAATGATAGGCAAAAGGTGAGCCAATAGTTTTGAAATTATTTTATTTATTTGGTGAATTTTGAGTAAGTAATTAGTACGCTGAAAACCACATAAGTTGACTGCTAGAAAGTTCCTGATTGTCTTTTTGATAGAACCAGCTACTAATCAATTATCCAATTTATCAGGATTTACTTTAACATTCCCTTGGGGTGCAATAATTTTCCAATGTTTAAATTCTCGGTCTGCCTCAAAGCCATAGCCTGTTATTTGTTCATTTTCAGTAGTAATTCTGACAAATTGCTTGGTATGAATCGTATTCGCTGCTTTATCCCAAATTAATTCATCTGTTTCTAATTTTTCCGCATTATGATTAAATAAAACGACACTATCTCGAACAGTAATAATGTTTTTGTTCTCATCTTCTATCGCATATTTTCCAATTAGCCAACTTTGTACTTGCTGTTTCTTATCTAAAAAGAAGACTTCTAACCCTGCTGGAAATTCTCGTTTAGGGGTTCGTTTATCCAAATGCCGATGCAATAGAGGCGCTTCAATCATCATTTCGACTCTACCAGAATCACTATATAACATTTTTACCGTTTCGCCTACTTCTATAGCGACCGCATCATCCTCAATAAATTTGCTGACTTCTGCTAGGTCGTTTTCGCAGGAGGTTAGACTGATTAGGCAAAAAATAGTTATACCTATCCAATTCCAACAAGAAAAAAATGCTAATAAGGTTTTATTTTTTTTAATAATCATTGAATAAATATCAAAGTAAGTAATGCCGATTTTTAGCACGGAGGAATGGAGTTCATGGAGGACACAGAGTTTTTTTTGACGAGTATAGTTTAGAGCTAGTCTAAACTTTCATGATTGAGCGAAAGTGAGCAAATTAATGGAATTTTAGACAAGCGCTTAATAAATGGTCAGATTAAAAATTGATATAAGGATTTTGTCACTCTTTTATAAAATGTGTTTAATTATCCTATAACATAAATCAAACTACGCTCGTCAAAAAAACTCCATTTCCTCTATGCCCTCCGTATCTCCGTGGTAAAAAAATGCTAAATCAATTTAGTCCCAAGCCCCACTCTTTCGCATATTCGCCCGATAAATAGCTGCATTTCGATTATGTTGTTTCAGCGATTTGGCAAAATTATGGTAACCACTTCCATCTCCTTTCGCACAGAAAAACATATAATCATGGCTTTCCACGTTCAGCACCGCATCAATACTAGCAATAGAAGCCATACTGATTGGTCCTGGAGGCAAGCCACCATATTTATACGTATTATAAGGAGAATCGTAAGCTAGATGTTTATTTAATATTCGACGCAAACCAAAATCTCCTACCGCAAATTTTACGGTTGGGTCTGCCTCTAAGCGCCAACCTTTCGTTTTGAGTCGATTATAATAAACGCCTGCCATTCGCTTTTTTTCTCCATTTTGCAGCGTCTCTCTTTCTACAATAGAGGCTAAAATATAAACTTCTTCTGGCGTCAAATCCAATGCTGCTGCCTTTGTTGCTCGATTATTCTTTGCCCAAAAGGAAGCATGTTCTTTTTTCATCCGCGCCATAAATTTAGCAGGACTCGTATTCCAAAAAAAATCATAAGTATTTGGAATAAATAAAGACATCAGCGTAGTTGGTGTAAAGCCTAAATCTGCAACGAACTGTTCATTGGTAAATAAAGTAGCCAAATCACTCGAATCGGGTTCTATAAATTGCGCTACTTTTGCGGCTACATTTTTGACGGTCCATGCACTATTAAAGACCAATTTAACGGTCTCTTGCTTACCGCCTCTTAGATGTTGAATCAATTCATAATTACTCCAACCAGGCTGGATTTTGAATTTACCAGAACGCATTGGATTACGAGGATATTTCATACGTTCAGCTACCCAGCGAAAAGCATCCTCGTGGGCAACTAATTGTTTACCTTTCAATATATCGACGACTTCCTCGAAGGAAGTATTTGAAGGAATTTCAATAGTCGTTTCTCCTATTGCCTTAGGCACACCTGTACCAAAAATTTCTTGATATTTTTGATAACCAAAAATAGTGGCTATCAAAACGCCTACAAATGTGATGGTTAAAATTATTTTGGCTAATTGCCCTTTTTTCTGTGATTCGTCTTGACTCATTATCTATTTAAATTGCGAGCTATAAGTTTACAGCAATATTCACCTATAGGTAGGTTATTACTGAGAATATTACAAAATCACTCAAAATTAAGCAAATATCAGGGGGAACGCTACCAAATTATGTGAACAACTGCGACATTTTTATTAAATTAATATTTTTTGCACTAAATTTAACAGAATAAGTACTTACTTCTACCTTTGTTAACAAACAAATTAACCAATGAACAAGCCTATTTACTACTTAGCACTTCTCTTTTTTGGGTGCTTTCCTTTTACCGATTTACAAACTCAAATCATTATCAACGAAATTTATGCAGATGTTGCGGTTGGGTTAATCGGCGATGCTAATGGTGATGGTATAAGAAATGCTAAGGAAGATGAATTCATTGAATTATTTAATCCAGATTCTTTGGCTATAGATTTAAGTGGTCATCAATTAATGATTGACCAAGCAGTTAAACATGAATTTGCAGAAGGAACTCTTTTACCACCCAAAACTTTTTTAGTCGTTTTTGGTGGTGGCACACCGAATGGCTTATTTGGCGGAAGTCCCGTTTTGTTAGCCTCAAGCGGTAACCTAGGATTAAGCAATAATGGCACCTCTATTTTGCTACAAAGCAATGCAGGTCTTTTATTGGATAGTCTGACTTATCAAGAAAATGATATTGACGCCTCTTTGGTCAGAACACCAGAATTTCTAGGCAATTTTATTCCTCATACGGAGCGACCTGATGCCTTTGGTCTACCTTATTCTCCTGGCACTTTAACTAATTCTTTTCCTTTCAATAATGGTGATACGACCTTAATTCATTTTACGATTAATCGAGGTATTGCTATTGAAAGTGATGGTCAAATTGATTTGTTTTTGAATTTGATTAACCCCAAACCTGCACAAGTGGTCGTTACTGTCGCATTAACTGGTGGAACAGGCGATTCAATGGATATAGGAAATTTTACTACTCAAAATATTATTTTTCCAGTCAATTCTAATAGTCAACGATTATTAAATATTCCTATTACCAATGATGTCGAGATTGAAGGTCAAGAAACGTTTATTTTTACCATTACAAACGTGAATGCTCCAGACAATAATCAAATTAGTATTAACCAATCTTTTGAGTTAACCATCTTTGATGATGATAATGATTTTGGGTTAATCCTAACTGAATTTTTAGCCGACCCGCCCAATGGACTAATCGGCGATGCAAATGGAGATGGAGAACGGAATGCCAGTCAAGACGAGTTTCTAGAGTTTTTAAATAATACCGACGAAGCCATTGATTTATCGGGAATGGCCATTTATGATGCAGATTTATTACGTCATCAAATTCCTGATGGTACCATCCTTCAACCCAATCAATTATTTGTAGTATTTGGAGGTGGTGAAGTCCATCAAAATTTCGATAATACTATTGTACAAAAAGCAAGTAGTAATCGACTTAGTTTAGCCAATATCGGCGACCGTATTCTACTTAGAGATAGTTTACAAAATATCCTTTTGTTGCATGATTATGGAGAAGAAGCCAATGACAATCAATCTATCGTTTTTTGTCCCATTGAAAAAGACGCCAATGTTATGAAGCATACTGCAATTGGAGAAGGGCTTCCACTTTCTCCTGGTATTTTACATAATTGTATTCCTTTTACGGTTGGTCTAGCTGAGGTTAAAGATTTTGATATAAAAGTATACCCTAATCCCGTGACCGACAAATTGACTATCGAATTATTGGGAGAGATGGCATTAAGCGGCAATCTATCATTAGTTAATACGCAAGGACAAACTGTTATGAGTACGCCTTCTACCTTTTTTGCCATTCCTAATTTACCCAAAGGATTGTATTTTTTAAAAGTAAATACGAACAAGGGGTTAATCATTAAAAAGATACTTATTCAATGATTCTGTACTACATCAGGGTTAAAAATAAACTTTCTGTTGAAGCTTGTTATATTGCTGAATTGTTACATCGCTTAATAAATATAGCTTAAAATAGGGGTAAAACGCTATTCAACAATATAACTATAAAGCAATATAGCCACTTGGGGCTATTATTTTAATTGCTCAATCTTTTCAAAATGTTTAAATCTTAACCTGTTAAAGTATAAGTACCTTAGTAGACCGACCGAAAATTTAAGGGGTTAGAAGATAATTTTAATATCAATCTTTAATCTGATGCTCTAGAATTACCATAAAATCACTTCCGCTTATAATTCCCTTTTCAAAACAACGTTATTATTAAACCATTAAATTTGTTACTCGAACAAACTATATTTTAAATCATGAAAAATATAATCTGGCTTTTTATCATAAGCATCAATTTAATCACTTGCTCTTCCAAGACAAAAATCATCGAAGTACAAAATGACGCAGGCATAGTGATAGAGCGATATGTACAAAATATAGCAACAGCCGAAAAGGAAGGTAAAAGCGAATTATTTGAGGAGAATGGACAATTACTAGAAACCGCTTTTTATAAAAATGGACAATTAGATGGCGAAAGAATTTTGTACCATGCTAGTGGAGCAATTCAAGCTATAGAACCTTATGAAAATGGTGTTTTTAAAGGCGGTTTTCAAGCATTTTATGAAAATAAACAACTGGAATTAACGGGAAAATATGTCAATGGCATGATGGATGGTGAATGGAAACGCTATTATGATAGTGGAGAACTCATGGAGATTGTTACTTTTGTAGAAAATGAGGAAAATGGTCCTTTTGTGGAATACTATAAAAATGGCAAAACTAAAACAACAGGTGCTTATTTAGAAGGAGATAATGAACACGGTGAATTACAACTTTTTGATGAATACGGTGAACTAACCAAAAAAATGATTTGTAATAAAGGGACTTGTCGAACAAGTTGGACCAAAGCAGGAGAGGAGAAGCGTATCTAATTTTAAAGGATAACAAGTTTTAACATATTGACCGCAAAAAGATTTCAATTTATTTTTTGTGGTGACGAAGCTACGCTCCTTAAAGGAATTTTGGGTTAATTAATTCTACAGACGGGGTCAGAGCGCTGCTCTTTTAGTAAAAAATTAAGGA
>JBGCFJ010000638.1:0-14877 GCA_045106885.1 Saprospiraceae bacterium | reverse complement strand
TTTTCAATTTCAAATTTTCAATTTTAAACCACCTTCGGTGGGAATTACAGTTGAATTTGAATTTAAGGTTGAAATTAAAAATTATCGGCATTTTAAAATATCGACAATTTGTTGGTTTTAAATTTTGTGTAAGCGCCTAAGTAAAATTTAATTTTCAATTTCAAATTTTCAATTTTAAACCACCTTCGGTGGGAATTTGAGGTTGAAGTTGAATTTGAGATTAACAATTATCGACATTTCAAAATATCGACAATTTGTTGGTTTTAAATTTTGTGTAAACGCCTAAAGTTAACCTAATCGCAATTCATCGTTTATAGTTCATCCTTCATCATTTCAATACATTCCTATTGAAAAGATATTTAAAAAGACATTTCTTTGTTTAAAAGTCTGAATTTTTTAGGTAAAAGTCTGATTTAATCTACTTATTCTTACGTTTTTAAGACAAAATCAAGTAATCGACCAGCAATTCATAATATGACGGAAGTTTTTATTTACGATACCTTACGAACTCCTTTTGGCAAAGGAAACCACGATAGTGCTTTATTTGAGGTCCGACCGATAGATTTATTAAGTAAATGTTTGAAAGCTTTACAAAAACGCAATCAATTAGACACCGAGGCGGTAGCTGATTTGATTATAGGCTGTGTGATACCAACCGATGGGCAGGCAGATAATATTGCCAAAACAGCATTATTACATGCAAATTGGTCTCCAAGTATTCCTGGTATACAAATCAATCGTTTTCAAGCTTCTGGTTTAGCAGCAGTTGGTTTGGCAGCCGCTAAAATAAAGGCTGGTTGGGAAAACTTAACGGTGGCAGGAGGAATAGAATGTATGAGTCGTATTCATAGAAAAAATAATCGAGGAGCTATTTCTAGTGACCCCGATATTATGAATAAAATTGGGTCTATTCCTAGTGGTGTAGCAGCTGATTTAATTGCGACCATGGAAAATTTCACTAAAAAACAATTGGATAATTATGCTTTTAAATCTATCCAAAAAGCAATTACGGCTCATCAAAAAAACTATTTTAGTAAATCAGTCATTCCTATTTACGACCAAAATAAAATTTCCATTTTAGCACAAGATGAAACAATCAATACCTCAATTACTTTAGAAGAGATAGCGGAACAACCGCCCATCTTTCCAAAATCCCAGCGATTCGGTTTCGATGCCATTGCCCTCAGAAAATATCCATTAATCGAACAAATCATTCCTTTACACAGTGAAAAAAATATAGCTCAACCTGCCGATAATGCAGCCTTAGTTTTAGTAGGAAATACTGAACAAAGCAAAGCATTAGGCTTAAAAGCCAGAGCAAAAATAGTAGCCGTCAATACCATTAGTACCGAATTAACTATTACCCATAAAGGTGGCATCGAAGCAGCCAAAAAAACTTTAGCAGCAGCCAAACTGAAACCCAAAGATATTGACCTTTGGTACATCAACGAATCTTTTGCAGCACCCGCCTTGCTCTTTCAAAGAACCTTTAAAATTGCAGATAAAAGACTCAATCCTTGTGGTGGTAATATTGCATTTGGAGATGCGCTTGGTGCCAATGGCGCTATTTTATTAGGCATGTTAATAGATGAGTTAGAACGTCAGCAATTGAAGAGAGGGCTTGTTGCATTAAGCGCAGAAGGAGGAATTGGAAAGAGTATGATTATTGAAATTGTATAATTAAAAGGTGTCAGGTTTTAGGTATCGGGTATCAGGCTAAATTTGCCTCCCCTGACACCTGACACCTGACACCTTTCAGAAATGATAAAATATAAAAAAGATACCGAAAATATAGTTACGCTTACCTTAGACATGGAACAACGCCATGAAAATGTAGTGAATCATCAAATGTATCAATACTTTAAACCAGTATTGATACATTTGCAAAAAGAAAAAGCGAAGGGCACACTAAAAGGAATTATCCTAACCTCTGGAAAAAAGAATTTCTTAGAAGGTGGTGAATTAGAATACTTACATACGAATATTGACCCCAAAGAAATTTACGAACATTCGCTTACCTTAAATAAATTTTTCAGAGCCTTAGAACATCCTGGCGTACCTGTTGTTGCAGCAATTAATGGTAGTGCTTTAGGAACTGGATTTGAGTTTGCCTTAGCTTGTCATCATAGAATAGTCGTAAACGATTCCAAAATTCGACTAGGACATCCAGAGGTAACTGTTGGATTAATGCCTGGGAATGGAGGAATCACAAGATTATTGTGGTTATTAGGATTAGAAAAGGCGTATACCGTATTAACAAGTGGTAAAAAATATCGGCCACAAGAAGCTTTAAAGGTAGGTATCATTGATGCTATAGCTCCTAATCAAAAAGTGATGCTAGAGCAGGCAAAACAATGGTTACTTTCCAAGAATGAAGGTAGAAGACCTTGGGATAGAATAGATGGAAAAATTCCAGGAGGCACTGGTAACGACCCTAAGGTTGCTCAAATTATACAAAAATTAGCCGCACAATTAGCTAAAGAAACTTATAATAATTATCCAGCACCACAAGCCATTCTAAATACCTTAGTAGAAGGGTCCAAAGTCGATTTTGATACGGCTACCACTATAGAAAGTCGCTATTTTACAGAATTAGCCTTACGTCCAGAAACTAGAAATATGATTAATACTTTTTGGTATGACTACAATGCCATAAAAAAAGGGATTAATCGACCAAAAGGATTTGGAAAATTTAGGGCTAAACAAGTAGGTGTTATTGGAGCAGGCAGAATGGGTTCAGGCATTACTTTCAATTGTATTAAGAAAGGATTGAAAGTAGTATTGAAAGATGTCTCAAAACCTATTGCCGAATTAGGAAAACAATATGCTAAAGACAATTTAGTAGCATTAGTGGCACAAGGGACTATTTCTGCCGAAGAACAAACTACGCTTTATAATAATATTACGACTTCTGCCAAACCAGAAGATTTTGAAAATTGCGATTTAGTTATAGAAGCCGTTTATGAAAATGAAATGGTAAAAGCCAAGGCTTTAAAAGATGCAGAGCAACATCTTGATGAATACGCCATTTTTGCAACGAATACCCTCTCTATCCCCATTACTAAATTGGCCAAAGCGGCTTATCGACCAGAAAATTATGTAGGCTTACACTTCTTTTATCCCGTAGAAAAAGTCCCTTTAGTAGAAATTGTTCGAGGTAAAAAAACTTCGGATGAAACCATCGCTAGGGCTTTTGATTTTGTAAGAACCATGGGAAAAATTCCAATTGTAGTAAAAGATGATTGGGGGTTCTACGTCGCCAGAGTACAGAATACTTACATTTTAGAAGGTATTACTTTACTACAAGAAGGGTATCCACCCGCTTTGATAGAAAACCTAGGGTTACAAGCAGGGATGCCTAAAGGTGCCTTAGCTTTTGCGGATGATTTATCGTTAAGAATGGTGTTAAAATATGAGAATCAAGCAGCAGCCCATTACGGGAGTCAATATGTACCACATCCAGCCGTTTCTACTTTGAAAAAGATGGTAGAAGATTTAGATAGAACAGGTCAATTTAAACAAGCAGGTTTTTATGAATATACGCAGGAAGGTAAACATTTATGGAAGGAATTAAGTCAACACTTTCCTGTGACACAAACTAATTACCTCAATGAGGATATTAAAGAAAGAATGTTATTTGCACAGGTTATTGAGGCAATTTGGTGTATGCAGGAAAAAGTAATTTCTTCAGTACCAGAAGCTAATTTAGGTAGTATTTATGGTTGGGGTTTTCCTGCTTTTACAGGTGGAATCTTTCAATACGTAAACAGTTATGGATTAGATAATTTTATCAAAAAATGCGAGCAATTCAAACAGGATTATGGTCCAAGATTTAGAGTACCTCGTATTTTAAAGAAAATGAGAAAAGAAGGGAAAGTTTTTGCGTAGAAAAAATAATGTAAAATAGATTAAATTTTTAGACTGAATAGGGAGGGTATCTTTTTCTAAAACAAACTGCCTAAGCTACAAAAAAATAAAGTGAGGCACTTAACGTGCCTCACCTTGAATGAGATAAACAAAAAAGGCTAAAAGTAAACAAATGTTTCGTCTTACGTTATATTGAGAAATAACATTCAAATTGGTTAACGCTACTATTTTCTTGTCTCACAAAAAATCAGTCACCACCCAAAAGTTAGCGTCTTATCTATAAATCCCATAGTAGGGAAATGTAATTTGTAATCTGGAAGAATTGTGCAAGCTAGGAATATATTTACTGGTAGCTTTCTTAAAAGATTCACTAACACAATAAAATTTATTATATATTTTTAATTTTGGAATAACAAAGTCAAAATATTGACTTTTCAAAACAAAATATTAACTCGCTGCGGAAGCTCGGGCAACATTACCTGCTGGCTGTTGCCACTGTAGTAAGGTGGTATATTTTTTAAGTGCACCTTTTTTCAAAATCTTACATGCTGCTGGGTCATAGTATAACATACGCAGCAGGCTCGCAAAATCACCAATACTTTGACCTACTGACATATAATCAATAAGCATGCCACAAGTTAAATCAATCAAGGCTTCTCTTTCTTCTCCTCTATAACTTAAAACAGGCAAACCTTTAGACAAGGCTTGCATGATGCCATTATAAGTTTTCGTTCTGGCTGGCATCATTAAAAAATTTGCCTGATGAAAAGCTTCTTCTACTTTTTCCATCCTTTTCCAATTTAATATTTGGACAATTGGCTTGATTTTTAATTTTTCAGACCAATGCAAAACAGGAATCGTATATCCGCCTTTGTCTATAAAAATTAACTTAATTTGTTTTTGATGTTTCGGGGTTAATTCGTGGTAAAATTCAGCAAAGGAATTCATGACAATTTCAACGCCAGATTCCGATACCAAATCGCTAACTGCTAATAAGGTAAATGGATACATATTTTATACTATTCTTTTTGCTTCGGAAATCACAGAATGGACTAAAATACAAGTAGGGGTAGCTCTAAAAAAGACAGCATATCATAGCCTCATTTTCTTGAAGTGTTTAAATAAAATTTCAGTAAATATTTGCTGTGGGGTAAGTCTAATACCAATAAATTAATTCACTGAGTCTATTTCTTAAATTAGTATTTTCGTTACAGTCGTACAGTGTAGTGGGCGGGGAACTACAAGCAAATTACAAAATAACAGGTAAAAAAGCAGCGCAAAATCTGTCTTTTTGTGACGGATATATCAACGGAATCTGTTCGTTTTAAAGGCTTTTTAAGTAATTAAAAAATTGTATATTTTAAAAAAATAGTCATATTTTATTGATAATCAATTTCATTTTCACTAATAAATTATTTTCTATTAAGCAAGTTGACTATTTTCAAAACGCTAAAGTGACGGTGATTCGGAAAGAACAAAGAACAAAGTATTATTAATTAGTTACTAAAAAAGGGTGTATTTTTTAAACAAAGTCTTCCCATTAGGACTCGCAAAATCTACAAAATAATCCTATCTTTGCCCCTTCTAAACTAAAGATAGTTAAAACTCATATCATTTGAGATAAAATTAATTACTCCAAACAAGCAATTAATTTTATCCTACCTAAATCCATATTTCAATGAATTTACACGAGTACCAAGGAAAAAATCTCTTAAAAAGCTTTGGCGTTACTATTCAAGAAGGAATCGTAGCAGAAACAGCAGCAGATGCAGTAGCCGCTTATAAACAATTACAAAAAGATACAGGCACAGAGTGGGCTGTAATCAAAGCACAAATTCACGCAGGTGGTCGTGGAAAAGGAGGAGGAGTTAAGATTGCTAAGAATGAAGCAGATGTAAAAGAAATAGCAGGCAATATTATCGGCATGATGTTGAAAACTCCGCAGACACCAGGAGGTATCAATGGTCCAGGTAAATTAGTGAGCAAAGTATTAATTGCAGAAGATGTTTATGCCCCCGATTTTGATGCTTGTAAAGAATTCTATGTTTCTATCTTAATGGATAGAGAAAGAAAGCAAAACGTCATTATTTATTCTACCGAAGGTGGAATGGACATTGAAGAAGTAGCAGAAAAAACGCCACATTTATTACATAAAGAATACATCGACCCAACTTTAGGTTTACAGGGTTTCCAGATGAGAAAAGTAGCTTTCAACTTAGGCTTGAGTGGCAAAGCTTTTAAGGACATGACTAAGTTCATTGCTAACTTATATAAAGCATTTGTACAATCAGATTCTTCTATGTTTGAAATCAATCCTTGTTTAAAAACAGGAGATGATAGAATTGTAGCAGTTGATTGTAAAGTTAGTTTAGATGATAATGCTTTATTCCGTCATCCAGATTTAGCAGAATTAAGAGATACTAGTGAAGAAGACCCAACAGAGGTAGAAGCAAAAGCAGTTGGCTTAAATTATGTAAAACTAGACGGAAACGTTGGTTGTATGGTAAATGGTGCTGGATTGGCAATGGCAACAATGGACATCATCAAGTTATCAGGTGGCGACCCTGCTAATTTCTTAGATGTAGGTGGTACAGCAGATGCTGCGAGAGTAGAACAAGCTTTCAAAATCATCTTGAAAGACCCTAACGTAAAAGCAATTTTAATCAATATTTTTGGTGGTATTGTTCGTTGTGACCGTGTGGCGCAAGGAGTTGTAGATGCTTATAAAAATATGGGGAATATCAATGTGCCAATTATTGTAAGATTACAAGGTACAAATGCAGATATTGCTAAGGTTATTATTGATGAATCAGGCTTAGAAGTGAAATCTGCGACTTTATTAAAAGAAGCGGCGGATGCAGTTAAGGCTGTTTTGGCTTAAAAACGGTAAACGGTTTACGGTGCTTTATTCACAGTAAATATTGAAAAATATAAAAAGCAAGTTCGATTAGATTCGGGCTTGCTTTTTTATTATCCAGTAATTTCCTATTATTGGATAATTTAAAGTACACTATGAATTTATATAGGAGATGAACGCAAATGTTTTTTATCACGGATATGGGCCTCTCGGATTTTAACATGGATGTTTTTCTACTTTTGGCATTATACCTACTAGTTACAATTTAAGTATGGTCGATACTAATTTAACGATGGATATGTTGTTTGAAGCGTAACCTTTCGCAGAATTGCTAGAAGAAAATTATGAAGCAGCAGGTAAAATTTGATTATTGGGTATTACCGCTTCTAATTTGATGAAAGAAAATTTTGGGGAAGGCGGTATTCAGTTGGAGTTTGATTTTCCTGTGGAGTAATATAGGAAGAATCGGGTTTCCTTCCTTCATTGCTTACCCTATCTTTGTCCAAAAAAATAATTATGGAAACGGTATCACAGCAAGAGTTAGATTATCAGCGCATTCAGCAAGCGATAGAATATTTAGTGGAAAATTTTAAGCAGCAACCTGAATTAAAAGAAGTTGCGGCACAAGTACATTTGAGTCCACATCATTTTCAGCGCTTATTTACGGAATGGGCAGGCGTAAGTCCTAAAAAATTCTTACAATTTCTAACCGTTGACTATTTAAAACAACGCATTCAAAATAGTCAAAATATAGCAGCATTAGCCAATATGGCAGGGTTGTCTAGCCCTTCTAGAGTTTACGATTTATTTGTCAATATTGAAGGCGCAACACCCGCTACTTTTAAAAATAAAGGTATTGGTTTAGTAATTCATTATGGCTACCATGATACGCCTTTTGGGAATTGTTTTTTAGCGGCTACGGATAAAGGCATTTGTGGCATTACTTTTTTACAAGGTGCTAATCAAGCCGAGGAATTTGCTTTATTTAGTAAAAAATGGAGCTTTGCTACCCTAGTCGAAGACGCTGCTTTCACTGAACCTTTTGTGCCACAAATTTTCAATCCGACCAAATCAACTACCCAAAAAGTAAACATATTGGTACAAGGTACTCCATTCCAAATAAAAGTATGGGAAGCCTTATTACAAATTCCAGAAGGTAAATTGACCACCTACCAATACATTGCTGAAAGCATTGATAACCCCAAAGCTGTTCGAGCAGTTGGTACGGCAATTGGCAGAAATCCAATAGGTTATTTAATTCCTTGCCATCGAGTAATTCGGAAAGAAGGAAAATTAGGACATTATCGTTGGGGGAGTGGACGGAAAAAAGCAATTATTGGTTGGGAAATGGCACGAATTAACAGGTAACAGTAGGCAGTTTTCAGTAGCTTAGGCTTCCAGCCTGAGTAGCATAAAGCAACAATGGCAAGAAATTAAAACTTCTCCAATATGATAAAACATTCAACCTTAGCTGATACCTCATTCTCTAGGCTACGCCAATTAAAAAAACTAATCAATAAAGGAAAAATTCAATTAGGTGGAAATGCCAATTTAAAAATATACGGCACACTTAATTTTAAATTAGGCAAACGATTAAAAGTAAAAAATAGAGTATTTTTTGCTAACGAAGAAGAAGCACTTGAAAAGGGATATCGCCCTTGCGGACATTCTATGCGAAAAGAATATCAACTTTGGAAAGCAAATAATCATTCGTGACAGAGTTCGGCTACCCGTCACTCAAGTTTAGGGCCGACAACGGAAAATATAAATTTTCCGACGTTTGGAGCAGCGAATATAGATTCGCTGTTATCGAAATGTCCAATCTTAGACGAGTAGCCCACAGTTCGTTAAATTGCACTTATTACCAATAAATTAACAATCCGTATTAGGAATAGTTAGGCACAGCCAAAGACCGCCAGAGATAAAGGACTAAGTAGGCTTTCCATCCTTCAAAAGGAGCAAACAAGTCATCTAATTGTTCCCTAGAAGGTCGCTTTGGAAAACCTTTAATTGCGTGTAATGCATTATACAAACCCACATCTCCATAAGTCAAAGCATTCGGACATTTTAGGCATTTCATCATCGCATAATTCGCTGTCCATTCTCCTACACCTCTGATTTTAATGAGTTCTTTAGCGATTAAAGGTTCTTCTTTTAAAGCTAAAACCGCTGCTTTAGAAATTTTATTAGCGGCAAATAATTGAGCAATACCAATGATGTATTCAGCTTTTTGCCGAGAAAATTGAATGGTTCTTAATTCGGCTACGGTCAATTTTGCTAATACTGCTGCTTCAGGAAAAAGGTAATAATCTTTGCCTTGATAATTTTCTTTAAAACTATATTTTTCCACCAAAGCCCGTTTGCATTTATAGGCAAAAGTGAGGTTGATTTGTTGACCAATAATACTCCAGCATAAAGATTCAAAAAGGTCATTGATACCAATTAAGCGCAAGCCATGATATTCCTTTACCATGTAAGCTAAAGCTGTTTCTTCCTGCAATAGTTGATAAAAAGGAGTTAAATCAGGTGCTAAATCAAACCATTCTTTGACATAATTTATCAATTGTATTTCATCGGGATTGGTATTATTTAATACCTCAATAGTTAGATGAGTTGCTGTTTCTTTTACTTCAAATAAAACAATTTCAGTTGCTAATTTAATTAATTTGATAACTGAATTGTCCGTCACTTCGTACAAACAATCATCATAATTTCGGTTCAAGAACCAAAGGCATTCACGGAAGGAGAAAAGGGATGGTTTGGGTATTTTTAGCACGATAAAGAATGATAAACGATGAACTATGAATTAAGGGTGTTAAGAGAAATTTGTCCATACTTTTTTTGACGCTGATTTCGCTGATTATTAAGATGATACTATGATTGACTACAAATCTTCTAAAACCAACTATTTTCTTGATTTTTTTACAGTTTTCCTTCATCAAAATCATAAAAGCAGCGAAATCAGCGTCAAAATAAATAATCAATTATTTTTCTTAACAACTCTAATGATGAATTCGATGACGATGGTAAATCATACTCGACGACGGCCCACTAATCTTAATTTTCGTAATAAATTTTTAGATTGTGCGGGCGTAGAATTAATAAAAAAGACCCCCATAAACATCACACAAACTGCTAAAATAGACTGTCCAGTTACTAATTCATCTCGAAAATACCAGCCTAAAGTTAAGGCAATAATTGGATTAATATAGGTACTCGTTGCTACTTTTTCTGGAGAAACCTGCGTTAGCAAATAATTAAAAGCAGAAAAAGCAACTGCTGCACCAAATACAATTAAATAACTTAGTGCCAACCAAGCGGTTGATGGGACCGCCGTAAAATCAAAAGACAAGGAATTTTCAAAAAACAGAGAAAAGATAAATAAAATAACGCCTCCCGACATCATTTGAATGGCATTATTTGCCATTTGTGGTTTAGGCATATCCGATTTAGAAACAAAAATAGAACCGAAGCCCCAAGCTACCATACAGAAAAATATAGCAATTACGCCTTTCCATTGCTCAGGCCCAGCCATGAGCTCTTTCTGACTTACTAATAAATACATGCCAAACATACCCAAAAAAATACCAGCAAATGATTGAGTTGCAGGCCTTTTACGATTAATAGCCCACATCATTAAAACGACGGTTAATGGTTGACCTGAAATAACTAAAGCTGTGAATCCAGAATCTATAAATTGTAAGGCCCAAGCAACGCCACCTGTTCCAAAGCCTAAAAATAAGATACCTGCAAAAACGGCATTAAAAAATTGCTTTTTCGTAATCGTTTGATATTTTTTTAAGACGGCTGTCAAACCAAACAATAACGAGGAGGCTAAGGTGAAACGGATAGTAGACAAGATAAATGGCGGCAAAGCTTCTACTGTAAAAGCGATAAATAAGTAAGTGGATCCCCATATAATATAAACTGCCGCAAAGGACAAAATAATTAATAATAAGGAATTATCTTTAGAGGTGGTCATTAGAAAACGAGTCTTGTGTTTATAATAAAACAGTAGCAACTCTTAACGGGGGTAAATAGTTTCTGGAAAGAAGGGGTTTTATTTGGAAAACTGATTGTAAATAAATATTTTTGGTCAAAATTTGTCTAAAAAAAATATGTCTAATGGAATCTTTAGGTTTACTTTTAAAAGAAAAAAGACAAGAACGTGGCTTGATATTAAGAAAAGTTGCAGCAGCAGTTGATATAGACCAATCCCTTATTAGTAAATTTGAAAAAAATGAACGTATTCCTACTAAAAAACAAATTATTAGGTTAGCTGATTTTTATAAAATAAATGCTAAAGAAATCATCATCAAATGGTACTCTCAAAAGATATATGACGTATTAGAAGACCAAGAAGATGCCATGCAAATATTAAAAGTTGCAGAAGCTAGAATAGCCTATAAAAGTAAGCAAAAACAAAAATAAAATGAAGAAAAAATTATTATCTCTTTTTTCTGGTTGTGGAGGTATGGACATTGGGTTTGAAGGTGATTTCTCGATTATAAGAGACACGCTTAATACTAAAATACATAAAGATTGGATTGCGCAAGAAACAGGGAAGTATATCACTGTAGAAGAAACTATATTTGAAACAGTATTTGCGAATGATATTAATAAATATGCAAAAGTTGCATGGGATAATTACTTTAGTTTGAAAAGAGGAAAATCCTTGAATGGGACATTTAAGGTAGAAAGTATTGTTGATTTGGTAAAAAGATATAAAGCTGGAGAGAAAGATATATTCCCAAGTAATATCGACATAGTAACTGGCGGGTTTCCATGTCAAGATTTTAGTGTTGCAGGAAAAAGAAATGGCTTTAATTCTCATAAAGATCATAATGGAAAGATAATAGACCATTCTATACCAACATCAGAGACTAGAGGGCAATTATATATTTGGATGAAAGAGGTAATTGAAATTACTAAGCCTAAATTCTTTATAGCAGAAAATGTAAAAGGTTTAGCAAATTTGGGCAAAGTAAAAGAAATTATCCAAAATGATTTCTCCAAAATAGGAGGCAATGGTTATTTCGTATTTACGCCAAAAGTATTACATGCAGGTAATTATGGCGTGCCTCAGTCGAGAGAAAGAATCTTTTTTATTGGTGTGAAGAAATCTGCTTTAAAGAAAGGAATATTAAGTAAATTAGAAGAAATAGAAGTCCCAAGTGAATTAGACCCTTATCCTATCCCTACTCATCGCATTAATGGAGAATTACATTATTCCATTTATGAAAATGAATTACAACCTTTTGTCCCTGTAAAACATGTAGTCACTGATTTATTAGAACCAGAAGACGCCGAGGATACCTCCCAAAGATATTACTCCAAGGCTAAATATATGGGCGCTCATTGCCAAGGACAAAATGAATTAAAATTAAATAAATTGGCGCCAACAATAAGGGCAGAACATCATGGGAATATAGAATATAGAAGACTCTCTTTAGAAAATGGTGGAAAAAACATAACTGAAATAGAAACAGGTAAGAAAGAAAGAAGATTAACTTTAAGAGAATGCGCTAGAATTCAAACATTCCCTGATGATTTCAATTTTGTAATTCCTTCTGAAAATAAAGGACGAAAATTTCAACTAAGTGCTTCACAAGGCTATAAATTGGTAGGAAACGCTGTTCCTCCCTTACTTGCTTACCATATAGCTAAAAAAATTGAATCTATATGGAAGCTTTATTTTGAAGAATAATATCTTTGAGTCACTTTTGAATAAAAAAAATTGAATGACTCCTAATTTTAACAATAATAATAAGCTAAATTATTTCCTCTCTCAATATTTCTATGAACTCGAAATAATTTTAAATACTAAAGCCAAAGAAATTTCTTCTATGAAATTTCAATCAGAAGAATCTAATACAGATGAGTACCTAAAGAATTTTGTTAAGAAGGTTATCCTGCAAAATAAGACACTAAAAAATAAACAAATCACAACCTTAAGCCTAACTTTTGGTGCAGAATCAAAATCTCTAAAAGTAAAAGAGTTTAATAAATTTCGTATTACAAATGTATTTTTACCAAATGAATTAACAGCTGATTTAAAAAATAAAATTGGAACTACTAAATCGGCTGTCTATACTAACCCCGATTTATTACTAGAAATAAAAGGGTATAATAAAACACTTTACCAATCAATTGAATTAAAATCAACGAAGAATAACAAGATTCCTGGTTCAAGTGTTCAACAAGTAAATCCTTATGAATGGGTCATTTTTATTAAAAGAAAGAATGATAATATCCAAGTAGCAACAGGTCACTATATCAATAGTATTACCGAAAAGTTACCTTTTCCTGACCGTAGCCCTCGCCCACAAATAGGGTTTAATACCTTAGTAGATTGGAATAAGAAAAATCGAATTTTAAGTAATCAAGATTTTACTTACAAATTGGATATGGACACTACTGCTAAAAAACTTAAAATTCTGGCAGATTGGCAAGAAGTATTAGTAGAAGAATGGATGAATATAATACAACGTAAGACCAAAATAAAAAATGAAAAATGGTTTAATAATACACTAAGAAAATTTGCTATAGAATTCTTAGCGTTCTCAGAAAGTTTAGATGAAAAAGAACTGAAAGATTTAAAGAAAAGATTAACAAAGTTTACTAATAATCAGTAGAAAATACCCTGACAAATTTAATTTATACAAGTATGGCTACCATCACAAAAAAAGACCTTCAACACATCCCAGGCGACTGGGGCTTACCATTTTTTGGGCATTTCTTTGAATTTGTTGCGAATGCCACCAAATTTTATGAAACCAAGAAAAAGAAATACGGCGATATTTTCAAAATTAGCACACCACTTGGCATGGCGGTGGTGGTCTCTGGTCCAGCAGCCAATAAATTTATCTTAGTAGAAGAGGGGAAATTTACTTCAAGTAAGGAAGCATGGGAAAATTCTCTGGGAGAATTATTTCCTAACGGACTAATGTTAATGGATGGTGACCAACATAAATACCATCGAAGTATTATGCAGGAAGCATTCAAAAAAATTCCGATGCAGGGTTATTTGGATATAATGCCTGTTATATTAGCGAATGGAATAGAGGAGTTAAAAGGTAAAAAGAAAGTATTAGCTTTTCCTTTTTTCAAAAGCTTGACGCTTAAAGTTGCTGCAAGTGTATTTTTTGGCTTAGATCCTAAGCAAGATTTAACCGCAGTCAATAAAGCGGTCACGGATATTGTCAACGCTTCCGCTGCACTACAAATTAAATTGCCTTTCTCGACTTATCAAAAAGGAATTAATGGAAGAAAATTCTTAATTAGCTATTTTAAAAAGATATTACCCGAACGGCGAGCTAATCCAGGCAAAGATTTATTTAGTAGATTTTGTGTCGCCAAAGATGAACATGGGAATCAATTCACTGACCAAGAGATTATTGACCATTTGATTTTTGTGTTGATGGCAGCGCATGATACGACTGCTATTACGCTTACTTTAATGAGTTATTTTTTAGCAAAACATACGGACTGGCAAGATGCTTTAAGAGCAGAGGGCAGTGGATTTAAGGTAACCGATGAAACTAAAGTCAAAGACTTAAGGACATTAGACAAAATGGGTTTAGTGATGAAAGAAACACTTCGGATTCATCCGCCATTGATTACCGTATCCAGAAAACTGGGTCGAGATATTGAAGTCAATGAAATAACTATTCCAAAGCATACTTTTGTCAGCGTCGTTTTTCAAATGACGCATCACGATGAGCGAATTTGGTCAAATCCTGCAAAGTTTGACCCTGAACGGTTTAATAAACAAAGAAACGAACAATTAAAATGTCCATTTGGGTATGCACCTTTTGGAGCAGGAAAACATCATTGTATAGGGTATCAATTTGCTGAATTAATGGTCAAATTAGGGATGACGGAATTATTAAAACAGTATAAGATTTCTGTTCCAACAGGCTATGAATCACCTATTAGAGATGTACCTTTAAAGCAACCAAAAGATAATCTGCCCCTTTATTTAGAGGCGATTTGAGTTGCCAGTTGCCAGTTAATTAGAGTCTGTCCGTAAAGTCGATTTTGTTCCGCTCGTAACCACCAAATTTATTTGGTAGGTTCATAAATTACGGACAGTCAATATTTTGAATCAGCCAAATAAATTTGGCGATTACGTTAGACACGCAAAGCACTAG
>JBGCFJ010000637.1:0-13952 GCA_045106885.1 Saprospiraceae bacterium | reverse complement strand
AACCAATACCACAATCCCACTAACAGGAAAGTGGCAATTATCTTTTGACAAAGGAGGGCCAACGCTACCCGCTACTACTATTTTAGACGAAGCCATTAAATTGGACTGATTTGGAAGGAGCAGTTACGTTGACTTTATGTGAATGAAAAATTATCGTAACTGACTAGGAGTCAGGTGACAGGGGTCAGGAGACAGAATATTCTGCATGACCGAAAGTCGAATTCCCTTAAATCGAAGTCGAAATAGTGCTTTTTTTACGAAATTCAACCTGACCCCTGGCTCCTGATTTCTGACTCCTAGCTAGTTACAAATTATCGCGATTTATTCAAGTAGTACCCCATATAGGATTGACAATAAAAAATATGCAAAAAATAATTATAACGAGCAGCCTGATACTATTTATAGTTAGTTCTTTTTTTGCTCAAAATGCTTTAGAAAAGCCAGTCATTTTAGAAAAAATGCGCCTAGCCAATAGCTATTTTATGGAAAAATGGCCTGATACTAGTGAGCCAATTATTAACGATAAAAAAAGACCAAGCAATATTTGGACGAGGGCGGTTTATTACGAAGGCCTAATGGCTCTACATACAATTGACCCCCAGCCTGCCTATTACGATTATGCCGTTAGTTGGGGAGAAGCTCACCAATGGAAATTTCGAGGCAACAGAATTTATACACGGGATGCAGACCATCAATGTGCCGGACAAACCTACATTGATTTATATTTGATAGACCCAAAACCAGAACGTATTAAAAATATCAAATTGGCCATAGATAGCATGATGGCAACCGATAAAATTGACGATTGGCATTGGATTGATGCAATTCAAATGGGCTTGCCTGTTTTTGCGAAATTAGGAAAGATTTATAAAAACGATGCCTACTATAAACGAGGTTTTGCTATGTATAATTTTGCTAAGAAAAAACATGGAGACAAAGGCCTTTATAATAAAAAAGATAAATTGTGGTGGCGAGATGCTGATTTTGACCCACCTTATAAAGAACCGAATGGGGAAGATTGTTATTGGTCAAGAGGTAATGGTTGGATTGTGATGGCATTAGCAAAATACTTAGACATCACGCCTACCGATGCTCCATATCGAAAAGTAATGAAACGAGATTTAAAACGAATGGCAAAAGCCTTAGCAAAAGTGCAGCGCATAGATGGTTTTTGGAATGTAAGCTTGCATGACCCGACCAACTTTGGAGGAAAGGAAACTTCTGGTACGGCAATGTTTACGTATGCAATGGCTTGGGGTATCAATAATGGTATTTTAAAATCCAAAAAATATAAACCTATTGTAGAAAAGGCTTGGACAGCTATGGTTAATGAGGCTTTGCACCCCAACGGCTTTTTAGGCTATATGCAAAGCACAGGAAAAGAACCAAAAGATGGTCAACCTTTAAGCTATGATAAAATACCTAACTTTGAAGATTATGGACTAGGTGCCTTTTTGTTGGCTGGGTCTGAAGTTTATAAAATGGAGTAAGGGCTTGTCTAATATTTACTGAATGGTCTTCCGCAATGCAGTTGGACTCATTCCTGTCTTCTTTTTAAAAAAGCGACTAAAGTAATGAATCGATTCAAAATGTAATAGTTGACTAATTTCTTGCATGGTTTTATCGGAGCTTATAATCAATTCTTTGGCACGTAGGACTTTTAGTTCCAAATGATATTGTCGGGGAGATTTGCCTGTATATTTTTTAAATAATTTTCGGAAAGAAGCATAGCTAATATGGTGTCGTTTGGCGAGGGCTTGTAAATCAATGGGGGCTGCTACTTCAGTTCGTATTTCCAATAAAATTTTTTGAATAGTTTGTTCCATGGCTTTGTTAGGGAAATCACCTCGTTTTTGTTGTGCCGCCATATTGCCAAAAATTTGGACAATCAGCCCCGTAGCAATTTGCTGAAAACTTGGTTGTTCTGCTTGCACCAATTTGAAGACCGCCTCAAATAACCCCAACATTCTAGCACTTATCCCATGCTGGAAAACGACTAGTTCCTTCAAAAACGCCATTTCTTTATAAAAATGAGGCACTAAATGACCGTTAAAGCCGATATAGTTTTCAACCCACCCAGTCGCTAAATTAGGCCGATACCGATGAAATTCATTCGGTTTAATCAGTAATATATCCCCCGCTTTTATATTTGTTTGTCCATCTTTATTTTCAAAAATACCCGTTCCTTTTGTAAGGTAAATTAATTGATATTCTTCTAAGATGCGCCCCCGTTTCCAGGTAAAATAATAGCCAGTAGGATGTTCTTTGGCGGGGTAATGCGTATTGGCAGGAATGCTTGCTTTGCCCGCCACATTTAAAAAGACGCCCCAGCTTTTATCTACCTCACTTGGAGTTAGGTACTTAAAAAAATCTTGCATCGTTTATTTTGTTTTATTTTTCCCAAAAAGTGCAAATATTATATCATTTTAGATAAATAAGTAGCTCATTTTCTGTCTTAAATTTGCCTTGTACTTTTTTATAAACTAATCAAAAATTACAAATTTAGCAAATAATGGCAATAAAAACCTTTCAATACGTGGACTATCTTTGGGACGAAGCCAAAGCAGCAGAATTAGCAGGAGATGAAGTTGGCTTGTTCTTATACCGTTCTAATAGACTAGGAGCAGATTTAAGAATCACCAATTACGGAGGAGGAAATACTTCCTGCAAGACCATTGAAAAAGACCCCTTAACGGGCGAAGAAGTAGAAGTGATGTGGGTAAAAGGTTCTGGTGGGGATATTGGTACCTTAACTCGACAAGGTATTGCAGGACTTTATACCAAAAGACTACGGGCCTTAAAAAATGTTTATCGAGGTATTGAACATGAAGATGAAATCGTGCCTTTGTATTATCATTGTTTGTACGATTTGGATAGTCGTGCGCCTTCGATTGATACCGCCTTGCATGGATTATTACCCTTCAAGCATATTGACCATTTACATCCTGATGCCTTGATTGCTGTCGCAGCGGCAAAAGGTAGTCAGCAAATAACCAAAGAAATATGGGGCGATACGATGGGATGGGTTCCTTGGCAACGACCGGGGTTTGATTTGGGCGTACAACTCGAAAAATGTTTAAACGATAATCCAGGCATTCGGGGCATTGTTTTAGGTGGACATGGTTTGTTTACTTGGGGAGATACTGCGCACGAATGTTATGTTAATAGTTTGGAAGTCATCGAACAAGCATCGGAATACATCGCTGCAAGAGAAGGAAAAAAAGGCCCCGTATTTGGCGGTCAAAAAATGAAGAGTTTGCCAGCCGAAAAGCGAAAAAATCAAGCGGCAAAAATTGCGCCTATTTTAAGAGGGTTATGCTCTGGCTACCAGCGAATGGTTGGCCATTTCACGGATGATGAACGGGTGTTACAATTTATTAACAGCAACGATTTGGCAAAATTAGCGCCATTAGGAACTTCTTGTCCTGACCATTTCTTGCGGACAAAAATCCAACCCTTAGTTTTAAATTTGAGTGCAAAAGAAAACCTCAATGATTTAGCCGCCACCAAAGCCAAAATCGAACCTGCTTTTGAACAATACAGAAAGGAATATACCGCTTATTACGAAAAATGCAAATACGATAATAGCCCTGCCGTCCGAGACACCAATCCCGTGGTGATTTTATATCCCGGCGTGGGTATGTTCACGTTTGCAAAGAACAAGCAAACGGCAAGGGTTGCTAGTGAATTTTATATCAATGCCATCAATGTCATGCGTGGGGCAGAAGCCATTTCTGAATATACGGCACTTCCTCGGCAAGAGGCTTTTGATATAGAATATTGGTTGTTGGAAGAAGCAAAGTTACAACGACAACCTAAGGAAAAACCGCTCTCCCGTAAAGTCGCTATTATCACAGGCGCAGGTGGGGGTATCGGCAAAGCTATTGCAGATAAATTAGCGGAAGAAGGTGCGAATGTCGTTTTAACAGACATAGCAGAAGAACGCTTAAAAGCGGCACATTCGACTTACAAAAGAGATGTTGCTACCTACGCTACTTGTGACGTAACCAATTCTCACTCAGTAGAGGAAGCTTACGAAAAGGCTTGTTTGGAATTCGGAGGGGTGGACATCATTATCCATTCTGCTGGTTTAGCTATTTCTAAATCCTTAGCTGATACGACTTTAAAGGATTGGGATTTGTTACAAGATGTATTAGTCAAAGGACAATTCAATATGGCAAAAGAAGGTACCGATATTTTACGTAAGCAAGGGTTTGGAGGTGATATTATCCATATTGCCAGTAAGAATGGGTTAGTAGCGGGCAAAAATAATGTAGGTTATGGTACTGCCAAAGCAGCACAACAACACATGACTCGATTATTGGCAGCCGAATTGGGACCTGAGAAAATTAGAGTGAATACCGTCAACCCTGATGGGGTGATTATTGGCAGTAAAATTTGGGAAGGAACTTGGGCAGAAGGTCGAGCGAAAGCCAATGGTATTACCGTAGAAGAATTACCAGCTTTTTATGCCAAGCGCAATTTAATGAATGAAATTATTCGACCTGATGATATTGCGAATGCTGTATTTGCCTTGACTGCTATTCTGGATAAAAGTACAGGCAATATTATTAATGTGGATGGCGGAATGGCTACTGCTTTTGTGAGATAATATATCAAAACGAAATCATGAAAATCAAAAAAGGAGATATAAATAGCTGGAATGACCGCAGACTAAGTGACCACTACGAAAGATTTAGTTACCTAAATGACCAATTAGACCGCGTGGAAGTCAATGCGGATGACATTGTGGAAAGGTTACAAAAATTTCAAGTGGCTATTCCGAGTTGGGCATTGGGTGCTGGCGGCACTCGTTTTGGCCGTTTTTCCATAGGGGGAGAACCCTCTAATTTAGAAGAAAAATTGGACGATGTAGGGATTATTCACGCCCTTACCCAATCGGCAGGCGCCATTTCTTTGCATATTCCTTGGGATATTCCCAAAGATGCAAAAGCCATTAAACAAAGAGCAAAGGCACATGGATTGGTATTTGATGCGGTAAATTCCAACACTTTTCAAGACCAAGCCAATCAGGCCCATAGCTACAAATTTGGGTCACTTTGTCATACGGATAAAGCCGTTCGGCAACAAGCAATTGACCATAATTTGGAAGTTATTGAATATGGCAAGGCGTTGGGGTCAACCTCAATAACTGTTTGGTTGGCGGATGGGACTGCCTTTCCGGGACAACATAATTTTAGGCAAGCACACCAAAACACACAAGCGTCTTTACAGGCTATTTATAAAGGAATGCCCGATGACTGGAAAATGTATATTGAGTACAAACCCTATGAACCCAATTTTTATTCGATGGTCATTCCAGATTGGGGTACTTCCCTGTCTTTAGCAGCAGGCTGTGGAGAAAACGCCTATACGTTGGTTGATTTAGGCCATCATTTGCCTAATACCAATATTGAGCAAATTGTGGCAATTTTGATGATGAAAGGCAAATTGGGTGGTTTTCATTTCAATGATAGTAAGTACGGCGATGATGATTTGACCTGTGGAGCTATCAAGCCTTATCAATTATTTTTAATCTTCAATGAGTTGCTATATGGCATGGAAAATAATGTCGCCAATAATCCTGATTTAGCGTGGATGATTGATGCCAGCCATAATTTAAAAGACCCCTTAGAAGATTTAATACAAAGCTTGGAAGCCATCAGAATTGCTTATGCCAAAGCAATGTTGGTGGATAGGGCAGCCCTGACAGTAGCGCAAATGGAAAATGATGTAACCCGCTGTCAAGAAATTTTACAAGCAGCGTATCGTACCGATGTTCGAGCTTTGGTGGCGGAAGCTAGACGATTGAGTGGCGGGGCTTTAGACCCAATAGGATTTTATCGGCGAATGGCGGTTCGGAAAGCCTTGATTAAAAAGCGAGGAGCGAATGTGGTAGCTACAGGTTTATAATTTTTTCACCAAAAATAAGGTAGTTAAGCTACTTTGTATATTATATAAATGACCTTAATTTTCGACATAGGCAAAACTAACAAAAAAGCTTTTCTTTTTGACAAAGCCTACCAAGAAGTGTATAGAAAGTATGCGCGTTTTGAGGAATTGACGGATGCAGACGGTTTTCCCTGCGATGATTTAAGTGCCATTGAACAATGGATAAAAAAAACCATTCAAACGATTTTTAAATCGGGAAAGCATGAGGTAAATGCGATTAATTTTTCTACTTACGGAGCGAGTTTTATACATCTTGGTCGAGATGGTAAACCTTTAACGCCGATTTATAATTATCTCAAAAGCATTCCACAAAAATATCTACAGGAATTTTATTATAAATACGGGCATGAACTAAATATTGCACAAGAAACAGCGTCCCCTCCCCTGGGAATGCTTAATTCGGGACTGCAATTATATTGGTTAAAATATGCGCAACCCGACTTGTTTAGTCAAATCTGGTATTCTTTGCATTTTCCCCAATACCTCAGTTACTTGCTCACAGGAATTCCCGTGAGTGAATATACGAGTATTGGTTGCCATACTGCACTTTGGAATTTTGCCAAAAAGGATTACCACGATTGGGTGTATGCAGAAGGGATTGATAAAATTTTACCCCCCATTATTTCTACAGCAACTAGCATCAATACAAAAGTGGTCGGTAAAAAGGTGCAAGTAGGGGTCGGCATTCACGATAGTTCAGCCGCCTTATTGCCTTATTTAAAAACAGGGAAAAAGCCATTTTTACTTATTTCTACGGGTACTTGGAGTATTTCCTTAAATCCCTTCAATCAGGAAAGCTTAACCGAAACCGATTTAAAAGAAGATTGCCTGAATTTTATGCAATTGGATGGACAACCCGTTAAAGCCGCTCGCTTGTTTTTAGGGGCGGAGTACAAACATCAGGTAAATTTATTGCAATCATTTTTCAATCAGTCTGCTACTGCTCACAAACAAGTCGCTTTTAATTCAAAAATAGCGAAAGGTATTGCTAAAAAAGGCAATTATTATTTTAACTTCGAGTATTTAAAAACCCCTTGGCAGCAACCGAAAGTTTCCCAACTGGAACAACTAGCAGATTTTGAAGTCGCATACCATCAGTTATTATGGGAATTGGTGGAATTGCAAATTGCCAAAATGGATTTAGCGATAGGTAAAACAACAATTAATAAAATTTTTATTGATGGCGGCTTTGCAGATAATGAGGTGTATGTAAAGTTTTTAGCTAGACATTTTAAGAAGGTTAAAATTAGATTGACTCAGTCTCCTTTGGGGTCTGCACTTGGAGCTGCAATGGTAATAACAGATGAAAAGCTAAAAAAGAAATTCTTGAAAAAAAATTACGCTTTACGAAAAGTTGATTAATTAATTAATTAATCAACCAATCAACTAATCAATAATTAATAAATGGCAGAAATAACCATCAATTCGAAATATCCTGATATTGATTTTTTAAGGGCACGTGCGAAACAACGAATTCCAAGGTTTGCTTTTGAGTATTTGGATGGTGGTTGTAATTCAGAAATCAACCTTCGTCGGAACACCTCAGATATTAGGGAAGTGCAACTCAAGCCTTATTATCTCCGAAATTACGAAGGCATTAATACGGAGACGGAATTATTTGGCAAAACCTATTCGGCGCCCTTTGGTATTTCGCCTATTGGTTTACAAGGATTGATGTGGCCACGAGCCTCCGAAATTTTAGCCAAAGCCGCTTTTGATCATAATATCCCCTATATCCTAAGTACCGTTGGCACGGCAAGTATCGAAACCATTAGTGAAATCACGGAAGGCAATGCTTGGTTTCAATTATATCATCCAACCGAGGATAAATTACGAGATGATTTAATCAAACGATGTGCAGCAGCAGACTATCCCGTGTTGGTGATTTTATCAGATGTTCCCACCTTTGGCTATCGAGGCAAGGAGATTAAAAATGGTTTGGCGATTCCACCTAAGATGACCTTGAGCAATATGCTACAAATTTTAGGTAGTCCAAATTGGGCGATTCAAACGCTCTTGGCAGGACAGCCTGAATTCAAAACCCTCAAACCTTATATTCCCAAAGGGATGAGTCTGCGGCATTTGGGTTTGTTTATGAATAAAACCTTTACGGGACGATTGAACGCTGAAAAAATCAAACCGATTCGAGATATGTGGAAGGGGAAATTGGTTTTAAAAGGGGTAGCAAGCGAAGAAGATGCCGAAAAAGCGATTGCTTTGGGCTTGGATGGCATTATTGTTTCCAACCACGGTGGAAGACAATTAGATGCAGGAGAATCGACCATCAAACCATTAAGTCGAATTGCAAAAAAATACAAAGACCAAATCAAAATCATGATGGATAGTGGTATTCGCACCGGGCCAGATATTGCCAGTTCGATTGCCTCGGGGGCTGAATTTACTTTTTTAGGTCGCTCGTTTATGTACGGTGTAGCGGCACTCGGAAAAGAAGGCGGCAACCATACTATTTCTATTTTGAAAAAACAATTTCAGCAAGTTATGGAACAAGTATGTTGTGAAAGCGTGGAGGACTTGCCAAAGCATTTAATTTCTTAAGAACAGAAAATAGAGATACGGCATTTCTATTCTCTATTCTCGCATTTAAAATAATCATGACAGACGAAAACCAAACTACCCAAAGCGAAGAATTTGAACGCCAACCTGTTCCAAAATCCCACCTAAAAGGTTGGAAAAGTTTTCTTGGGATGTATGCCGGGGAACATGCGGCAGGAACAGAATTTGTTATCGGTCCACTTTTTTTAACGGCAGGCGTTAGTGCCTTCGATTTGTTAATTGGCTTATTGGTCGGTAACTTTTTAGCCGTACTTTCTTGGCGTTTTTTGACTGCTGAAATTGCGGTAAAGCGACGGCTAACGCTATACTATCAATTAGAAAAAATCTGTGGTAAAAATTTAGTAACTTTTTACAATTTGGCGAATGGGATTCTATTCTGTTTTTTGGCGGGAGCGATGATTACCGTATCTGCCACCGCAGTAGGAATTCCTTTTGATATGCCCATGCCTAAATTATCCGATACGATGCCGAATGGTACCACTTGGATAATAATTGTGTTGGCAATAGGTACCTTGATTTCCATTATTGCTGCTAGTGGGTATAATACCGTTGCGAAAGTAGCCAATTATTTATCCCCGTTGATTGTCTTGGCATTTATCGCCTGTGGCATCGTTTCGCTACAAAAATTAGGCGTGAATAGCTTTTCAGATTTCTGGAATATTTGGGGGGAGGGAAGTGACCCATTCCCCGGTCAAATAAAATATACTTTTTGGCATGTGGCTATATGGAGTTGGTTTTGCAATGCCGCCATGCACATTGGAATGTCCGACCTAACCGTATTTCGTTATGCAAAAAAGCCAAGTGCTGGTTGGACAACAGCGGCAGGAATGTATGTTGGTCATTACATAGCTTGGATTGCCGCCGCTTTACTATATGCTGTTTATTTAAAGACGCCAGAGGCGCAAAGTATTTTGGCAAATGGCGAAGTCCCCTCGGTCGCACCGGGTCCTTTGGCTTATAATGCCATCGGTATTTTTGGCATCATTGCCGTTATCATTGCAGGTTGGACGACTGCTAACCCTACGATTTATCGGGCTGGTCTAGCTTTCCAAGCCATTATCCCTAAAGTCTCAACATTCTGGGCAACACTTTTGGCAGGAGCATTGGCGACGATAGCGGGCTTATTTCCAGCTTTTGCCATGAAATTATTGGATTTTGTCGCAGTGTATGGATTTATTTTAGCTCCTGTAGGTGCCATTATTGTCTTTGAACATTTCTTTGCCGAAAAGATGGGCATCATCAAAAATTATGCAGCAGAAAAAGGCATCTCGTTTAATTGGGCAGTTCTGATAGCTTGGTTGCTAAGTGTGGGGATATTTTATGGTATTTCTGTTTCTCAAGGAGTATTTCTATCTTTCTTGACTTTGCCTGCCTGGTTATTGGCAGGGGTTCTATTTTTAGTGTTGAGTAAGCAGATGAACAGATAAGGCAAAATAAAATAATTAGGCAAAATGGATTAATAAAGTGGTCATTTTTAGAAAATATTTTTTTGCTAGACGAGGCGAAAAGCACAGGCATAGCACTGCTATGACGAGCATTTTCAACGAAGTATAGCAGAAAAAGATGAACTCAAAATGGCTAATTAATTATTCCACTTTGCCTTAATTAGCCATTTTGACTTTATCTTTTTTGGTATTGTATTAGAATGGTTGATAAGTGCAAGTTAATGGTGGGGTATACTTTCAAAGTATGCCCCACCATCAACCAACTTTGGTACAACCACCCTTTTTCACTATACTTCGTTGAAAATACCTGCCTGCCGGCAGGCAGGCTCGTCATAACGTTACTATGTCTGGTATCCCATCCGCTTTGCGGGTCAGAAATTTACACTTCTTCATGCCTCGTCTAGTTAAAAAAAAATCCTCAAATATGACCACTTTATTAATTTTTTTTGAATAAATGGTTATTTTAAAATAGCCCCTTTAAAGCATGCAACGGGTGTACGAGACGGTGCTTGTCTATTTTGGTTGGAATTGCCGCTCGAAGGAGTATTGAAAAGGGGCAACCTATTAGAATTGAAGATTTAGAGCCACAAGCAAAGAGGAGTTAATGGAACATTGTTTATTTTGGCTATTGATAAGTTAAATGCTGCCTACTTAAAATGTAAGAATACCAATACTTTTGTCTTAAATATAAATTAAAGCATCTATTAATAATAAAATACAAAATGGTTCAACCTAAAACAATAGGAAAAACAGTCCTTAAATCCGAAAAATCACCAGGTAATCGACGACAAGATTTACAAGTGGTCGTACCTATTAAGAATGAAATTCGCAATGTCGAAGCTTTTGATGCGACCCCAGCAACAGGGGTACAAGAGATCATCACCGCAGATAATTCTACTTTTGAATTTCTAAGACTTTGTAGAATATTTTTAACAGGAGCTCATACAGCGCAAAGAATTTTGGGGAAAGAAGAAGCGATTTATTATGTGAATCGAGGCACCGCCAATTTGACCGTTAGTGGGGAAACTTACACTTTAGGCAAAGGGGATGTGTTATACGTTGGAATTGATACTAAAGTGGATATTAGCACGACTGAATCATTGGATTTGAGTGAATTCAAAGCAGTACTTTGTCATACAGCTTATCCTGTTCAATTAGTCCGTCATACGGATATTGAAGGGACCGAATTAGCTGCTCATTTGGGAACAAAACGACCCATGTCTGAGCGAACAGTTTTCAAATTAGTAGATAAAAACGTTGAATGTAATCGCTTATTATTTGGCGATACCTATTTAAAAAATAGAGGTGGAGTAGGGAGTTATCCTCCGCATTTTCATGGACCTGATGGACCTCATGGACTAGGCAAAAATGCCAAAGAAGAAATTTATCATTTTCGTTGTGAATCTGATATTGAGGGTGATGTACCTTATGTCTTACAGAACTGCGCATTACCAGAAGAAAAAGTAAATGTGTATGCCCACATTTTTGATGAAGTTGCCATCAATGTAACGCCTACTTATCATGATACGATTGCTCCTCCATCCGTTGATTTTATGTTTACTTGGTGTTTGGCATCTTTTACAGAGGGACATCGAGATTGGTCAGAGATTTACAATAAACCAGGATACGAGGCAGAATGGTAATTAATGATGTCTCTAAATTATATAAATTGAATTAAACCAAAGCGAATATATGGCCATTAAACCCTTTCTTGGCGAGCATTTTCTTTTAGAAAATAAGACAGCAGAAATTCTATATCACGAATATGCAAAGCAGCAACCCATTATAGATTATCACAATCACTTATCCCCACAAGAAATTGCGGAGGATAAGCAATTCAAGAACCTCACCGAAATTTGGTTATATGGAGACCATTATAAATGGCGTGCTATGCGGACTTTAGGGGTCTCTGAAAAATATATTACTGGGGATGCAAATGATGAAGATAAATTTAAAGAATGGGCAGCGTCCGTTCCGTTTACAATCAGAAACCCACTATTTCATTGGACGCACCTAGAGTTACAACGCTATTTTAATATCAAGGATTTATTATCTCCAAAAACAGCAGGAGCTATTTATCAACAATGTTCGGAATTATTGCAGACAGCCCCTTACAGTACAAGAGGTTTGCTCCAAAAAATGAATGTAGAAACGGTCTGTACGACTGATGACCCTATTGATGATTTACGATACCATCAGCAAGTAAAATCGGAAGGAATAGCCATTAAAATGTTACCTGCTTTCCGACCAGACAAAGCTATTCTAATTCAAAAGACAGGATTTGTTAGCTATATTGAAAAGGTAGGAATTGCAGCAGATATTACAATCAATTCATTTGATGATTTGCTAGAGGCATTGTCTAACCGAATGGATTTCTTTCATGAAAATGGTTGTCGATTAGCTGACCATGGATTGGAAAAAGTGTATGCTGAAAATTTTACCAATAGAGGGGTTAATACTATTTTCAAAAAGCGACTTGCAGGTAAGCAAGTAACGGACTTAGAGGCTGAAAAATTCATGGCTGCCATTCTTTACCATTTAGGTTGTGCCTATGCCGAAAAAGGATGGGTTCAACAATTTCATTTGGGCGCACTTCGAAATAATAGTAGTCGAATGATGCGTCAATTAGGGCCTGATACTGGTTTCGATAGCATTGGCGACTTTGAACAAGCAACTGCTTTAGCTAAACTATTAAATCGCTTAGATACAGAAGACAAATTAGCTAAAACTATCTTATACAATCTGAATCCAAGAGACAATGAGGTGATGGCCTCCATGATTGGTAATTTCAATGATGGCTCTGTCCGAGGGAAAATGCAATTTGGTTCAGCATGGTGGTTTTTAGACCAAAAAGATGGGATGGAAAAACAGATAAACGCCCTCTCTAATATGGGTTTATTAAGTTGTTTTATCGGGATGTTGACGGATAGCCGTAGTTTTCTTTCTTTTCCACGCCATGAGTACTTTCGTCGCCTTTTATGCAATCTAATTGGCAGAGATGTTCATAATGGAGCATTGCCAAATGATACAAAATGGTTAGGGGGTATTGTAACTGATATTTGCTATAATAATGCTAAGAACTATTTTGATTTTTAAAAACAATGTTAAGTAATGCAGCCTAATTAATCGGGTAATTTATAGCTATCTTTTCTCGCTATTTTTTCCAAAAAAATAAATCAATAGCGGTGCTATTCATTGATTTTTTTGAAAAAACTATCAAAAAAATCTTAGCTCTAAATTTTACCCGATTAATCAATCCGCATTACTTAGCATTTATGCTCACAAAATTTAACTTAACTAATGAAAAAAATTGTTACTTTCGGTGAAATAATGTTACGTTTAACGCCCCCTAATCTGCGGCGATTTTCTCAAGCATCCAATTTTGAGGTGATTTATGGAGGTGGGGAGAGTAACGTGGCTGTAACTTTAGCCAACTATGGTTTAGATACCCAATTTGTAACTAGATTACCTAAAAATGATATAGGGGAATGTGCTTTAATGGAGCTACGAAAACGAAATGTAGGAACACAACATATCCTAAGAGGTGGAGAACGTTTAGGGATTTATTTTTTAGAAATCGGAGCAGTCAGTAGAGGCAGTAAAGTAGTCTATGACCGGGCACACAGTGGCATGGCGACTATTGAGGCAGGAATGATTGATTGGAAAGAAGTCTTTAAAGATGCCGCTTGGTTTCATTGGACAGGCATAACGCCAGCCTTGTCTCAAGGCGCAGCGGATGCTTGTTTGGAAGCTATAAAAATGGCTAATAAAATGGGCGTCACCGTTTCTACAGATTTGAATTATCGAAAAAAATTGTGGAAGTATGGGAAAGCACCAAGCGAAGTGATGCCTGCCTTAGTAGAGGGATGTGATATTATCTTAGGAAATGAAGAAGATGCCGAAAAACATTTTGGCTTGCATCCAGAAGGGGTCGATGTGACGCATGGCGATTCGGTAGATGCTAAAGCTTATCTATCGGTG
>JBGCFJ010000636.1:0-2845 GCA_045106885.1 Saprospiraceae bacterium | reverse complement strand
AAGGTCGATTTTGGAACAGGTGTCGGACACTTATCATATATAAATGATTCGATTTTAATAATTAAAATATCTGTATTTTATTAAATCAAAGTGTCCGACACCTTTTTTCAGTAAGACCTCTTATAGAACAACTAAAACAAGAACTTGGTTTTAAGGTTTAGCTTCTAAAACCTCACGGTCAATAATCCCTAAATGTTTTTCTATTTCTTGCTCTAAATATTTTGCTTTGGAGGGGCTAGATAGTTTGGGGAGTAACTTAACATGTTTTTGACCATCGCCCCCATTAATAATCATAGAGACACCATTGAGTTTATTTACATAAATTTGGTCAATATCATGAATGTCATAAGTTTTGTCTTTCGTGAATTTCTTGGGGCGCCACTTAATAGTAAGTGTTCTTTCGTCAATACTTAAAGAGACCTTGTGATTAGCTCGATTTAAATAGTTGATGATTACATAAAGTGGAAATATGCTAAAAATGGCTACCCAAGAAAAGGACATTTTTCCTGAAAGAAAATAGATTTCCAATACTAAAAAAAATACCGCTGCCATGATTAACATAAATCCGTCAAACCAAGCTGTTGGTTGTTGAATGGTAATATCTAATTCTTCTTGAAAATGAAAAATATCAATTCCTTCTGGACGAATTACTTCTTGTTTAATGGTTGGTTGATTAGCAAAAGCGAGTACTTCTTCCTGAAAAGGAAAAAGTGCATCACAACTGCTACATTTACCTATCTTATCATGGATATTCATATTATCCGCTGGAATAGGCGCTTCACAAGCGGGACAATTTAGTTTTTTAAAGACCCTGGTCGTTTCTTTTTTAAGGTCTTTGAGTTTTAATTTATGTAAAGGTTTATGTTCCATATTTTGGATTGACTAAGTTGGTTGCGAGTTGCAGGTTGCGAGTTGCCAGTTTGTCGCAATACTATGTAAAATTGTTAACATAACTTTGGCTGAATACAGGAATATCGAAAAACTACTTAACTTTCCAATTACTATAAGCATACTCTGCTCTAGTAAATAAAATATTTCGGTCTTTATCTACCCGATAACTACCACGTGCTTTTGGGAATAAAAAACCGCCTGCTTTGGTGTAGCTTAAATTTTTAATATAACTATATCGACCATCGTGTTTGATGAAATAAGCCACCATTCGACTGTCTTTAGCATCAAAATAATACCACCAAATATCTGATTTAGTATGATGGGCATTTGTATCTGCATTATAAATCGCTTTGATAACTTCTACTTTCTGTCCATCTTCTAAAGTATCCATGCCTTCATAGCTTAAAGCTACGCCTTTATCCATCATTTTAAAAGGGACATCAATCACAAAATGGGCCACATTTACGGTTGTATTTAAGGAACTGGTTTTAGGGGTATGGTCTATTTGTCCATCTATATATTTAACAGCATTCCAATCTACAGATTTAATTTGGTGGGTTTTATTATCGGCTGTCTGCCAATTAATATTAATGCTCGTATTTTGCTCGTAAACGTAATCATGCTGCTGAATGACTTCTGATTCGATTTCACCTGATTCAAAAATTAACTTACCATGTTTTTGATAATGTAATTCTTTTTTATTGCGCCAATTGGTTAACCCGCCTGAAGTAGTAAATGATTTTTTGAGTAATGTAACTACTTTTTGGTCGGCAATATGAGCGTAAGGATTGACTAAATTTTGTTGGGTGGCACAATTGGATAGTAGCACGAAACAGAATAAAAGGAGGAAATATCGAGTCATATTCGTAGGTTTGCTTTTTTACTAAAAATTCAAAAAACAAACATAATAAATAATGATGAAAAAATATCATTTTACTAAAATGAGGGTATGGTTTTAAACTTTTAGGGTCTTTGACAAATCCTTCTGACTCGTCGGAATAAACAGTGAAATGAGATTTTAATCGTCCGATGATTGCGTCGTCGGATGATTAAAATCAGCTCATCCGACGACGCTAGTCATCGGACGAGCTGATTTTCCACTGTTTACTCCGACCCGTTGGAGGGATTTGTCAGAGAACCAATTTTTATTTTAAGTGCAAAGCAGTGGTTAATGGAAAAACCATTCTTTCTCCGTTGGCTCGTTCAAATATTATTTTATCAAAATACAAACTAGTATTGGGTGTTATTTTCTTAAACCTACGTTGAATATCGTTGCGTGTAAAATTATTAGTAATGTATTGAATGGCCTTACCTTCTTTCGGAACAACAGTAAAAGTGACTTGCAGTAATTTAACTTTTTCGTCGCCAAGATAAAATTCAAATCCTTCCTTAGATTTTTGAAATTGGGCTAAATCATAAGTCGTTTTATCCAATACGGTGCTTAATCCTTTTAATTTAATTAAAGGCGGTTGGATGTTAAAATCATAGAACTCAGGAAAGGTTTCTGTTTTAAATACTTTATCAGGTAGGGTATAGGTATGTGCTATGTCGGTTGGTTTGATGAAAATATCATCTGTTGTGATAACTCTACGTATCGTTTTAAAATTTTCAACGTGAACGACTTCTGCACTTTCACTCTCTGAATAATGTTCAAATAATGATTTATTCTTAGGATTGTTTTTATCCATTTTAACTATTGAATGCGCTCCTAGAGAAGAATTCAATTGGAAGCTAAAAGTAGAAGTGGTTAAATTTAATGGGGCGTGGTTAGGATTATGGTTTTCTGCTATAATTTCAATAGGAATACTAAATTGAATATACTGGTCATTGACAATGAAACCTGGAAGGGCACTTAAACTTTGGGGAGATAGTTTCTTAATGAAATCTCCTTTTATATGTAGAAAAATAGATAAAGTATGACCTACTTCTACTTTATCAACTAGGTCCCTAAAGC
>JBGCFJ010000635.1:0-5977 GCA_045106885.1 Saprospiraceae bacterium | reverse complement strand
GGTCTGAGTAGCCTTAGCATACCTACTCAGACCAGCCGTATAAGCTACGAACGACAATTTGAGCTGCGCCCGTCTCATCGTCCGATGAGCTGATTTAAATTTACATAGCTTATTTATTTCTAAACCCTTAAAATTCTATCTATTCCGCTTTTTTTGTTTCTGTTTCTGTTTCTTCGGCTTCGGCTTCTTTTTCTCCATGCTTTGCAACTTGCTTATACGTTTTTACGCCCTTTTCCGTAAGTAGCGTTTGGTCCACTTCAACATTAGACAAGATTTCTAATAAAACGCCTACTCTACCCTCTGTATCAAAAAACTTATTAATAACGGCTACCTTTTGATTTTCGACAATACAATAGCCAGAATTAAAGCTACCTTTTGCATAGCGAATAGTGTAGCCCATTTCTTCAAAAAGTTCTTCAATTTTTTTTAATAAATGCTTAGTAAACTTCAATTCTGCCATTCTTTTGTTTTAAACTTTTTTATATCAATTGTGGAGTAAAAATAATAAACTTACATTTACACTTTAAGAGATGATAGTCTTAATTATTTTATCATCAAAATTTTGTCTGAGTTCATTCAAATCTTAGCTAGGTTTTTGCTAAGAATTAATTGGTAAAGGAACATTCAATAATTACTATAAAGTTCCAAAACAACAACAAAGATAAGTTGCTCATTATGAAAAGACAATTATTAGAAACAGAACAGAAAGCATTAGAAATAAATTTAAACGATAAAATTTATGGTTCCTTCGCCGAAATAGGCGCTGGACAAGAGGTAGCCCGACACTTTTTCCAGGTAGGCGCTGCCGCAGGAACGATTGCCAAAACAATATCTGCCTATGATAAGGTAGTTTCAGATAAAATTTATGGCATACAAAATACAGGTAGATATGTCTGTGAAGCGAGGGTTTACAAAATGCTAGATCATGAATATGAGCTAATGGAGTCTAGATTGGACAATGAACGACCAGAAACTTGCTTTTTTTCTTTTGCAGATTCCGTTGCAGCAATTAATTTTAGTCGTACGATCAAAGGCAATGGTTGGATGGGTATTCGCTTTCAATTACGACCAGATGCGCCGCCAAATGATTTGGTGATTCATGTAAAGATGTTGGATAAAAACAATCAATTACAGCAACAAGCAATCGGTATTTTAGGGGTTAATATGGTTTATGCTTGTTATAATTTCTATGAGAGCCCAGAAATTTTATTAGAATCTTTGATAGATAGTTTAAGAGGACGAATTAAGATTGATATGGTTCGATTGACAGGACCAGACTTTGAAGAGGTCGATAATCGGCATTTAAGTTTGATGTTAGTCAAGCATAAATTAACCGAGGTAGCCATGTTTAATGAAAAAGGACAAAATGTACATCCTTCTGAATTTTTATATCGAAAAAATTTAATGGTCGTTCGTGGTAGTTTCCGTCCAGCTACTTTAGTGAATATGGACATGATAAAAACGGCTTATAAACAGTTTAGAGAAGATGCGGGTAAAGAGTCAAATAAGTGCTTTTTACTAACAGAAATCACCATGGATAATTTGTTATCCGATGGCGATTTAGATGAAAAAGATTTCTTAGACCGAGCTGATTTATTATGTAAATTAGGGCAAACGGTCGTTATTTCCGATTGTTCCCGTCAACAAAAACTAATTGATTATTTCAAAGATTATAAATGTCCAAAGTTAGGCTTAGTAACAGGTGTTCGAGAATTATTGGAAATGATAAATAATACATTTTATCAAAATCAAGATGGGGCTTTATTGTCTGCTTTTGGAGAGTTATTTACCAGAAATGTAAAATTTTATGTTTACCCAGCCTTACAAGAAGGAAGTGGCGAAGTAATCAATTGTCAGAATTTACCTATTCCAGAAGGTATCAAATTTGTTTATAAACATCTATTAGGCAGTAGTCAAATTTATGATATTCAAGGTTATAAAGAGGAAGTACTCCATATTTTCTCTAAACAAGTCCTACAAATGATTAAAGATGATGAAAAAGGGTGGGAAAAATTAGTTCCTTCTAAAGTTGCTAATTTGATTAAAGAGAAATGCTTATTTGGATTTCCTTATGAGCAGATGGAATTTGAATATTAACTATGTCGACAGAAACTAAAAACTGGTACACACATCCTACTAAAACCATTTTAATAATTATTACCTTAATATGGTTATTAGGGATAGGTTTATTATTAGTAGCATTGACGGATTATTTTCAAAAAAGAATAGATTTCGATGGTGAATTTATGCTTCTGACTGGAATAATTGGTGGTTCGACTGCATTTGTATATGAAACATTCATTAAATTCTTAAAAAACAAAAAGGAAGAAACAACTCAAAAATAAATCTATTCCAACTCTTCATCTTCTCGCCAATCAGTGCGAGCTAATACCACGATAACAATACCCGATAAAATCATCAACAATCGAATCACAAAACCTACTAATGGACTAGGTGCATCAATCCATGTTAAAAAAGATAATTGTACGCCAATTAGACTTAAAACTAAGGCCAAACCACCTATAATAAAAAGTAAAAATCCAGTAATCGTTTTTGCTGTTTTAGACATGCTATTGCTTTAGGTTGATAATTTAAACAAGGCGATTGAAATAAACAATCGC
This sequence comes from Saprospiraceae bacterium, assembly GCA_045106885.1. GTDB lineage: Bacteria > Bacteroidota > Bacteroidia > Chitinophagales > Saprospiraceae > JAFMDF01. Next base: position 3,356 of record JBGCFJ010000635.1, on the reverse strand, counting down.
CTTGTTTTGCAAAACTACATTAAAAACAAATTAATATTTCGCTGGTTGACCTGCTTTAGGTAAACTTTTTGTAATAAAATCTCTAATATGGTCATTAGCTGAAGCTAAATCTTCTTGTCTTAGATACATCATGTGTCCACTTCTATAGCCTTCAAATCTAAGCCTATCTTTCATCTTACCACTTGGGTCTAATTGCCACATCGTATATTTTGCATCAAAATATTGGGTAGCGCCGTCATAATATCCAGATTGCACCATTACATTTAAGTAAGGATTTTGTGCCATTGCTTGTCTTAAATTTTCTCCCGTGTTATCTCCACTTCTATCCCAAGGGCGAACTGGGCCAAACATATTATACTTAATGTCGGTTTTAAATTTCAAATCATTTCTAAGGTAATAATTAATAGCAGGTGTAAAAGAATGTAACCAAGAAGTTAGTTCTGAATTAAAATCTGGTCTTGTCCCTGCATCACTTCTATCCAATCCTTTATACCTAGAATCTAAACGACCTACAGTATATCCTTCTTCTCTTAATAGTTCTTTCCAGAAAAAGGAAGGAGCAACATCCAAATTATTTTGTAAAATAGCCTTTTCAGAAATACCTGAATATTTTGCCATTTGAGCGGCTACTTCTTTCCGTTTAGCAGCATCAATAAATCCGCCCATTGCTAAAGCGGGAATGAGTTCATTCACGGTATATTCTTCCACTTCAGGTAATAAATCCGTTAAATCTCTTTTTTGTAATTCAGGTGGTAAAGCTTTATGATACCAAGCAGCAGCTGTAAAATAAGGTAATCTGTTGGCAGTCCCCACAGGACCATCTCTTTTAACCCCTAGGCTAGTTGGAGAAACTAATATGACCCCATTCAAATACATCCATTGGCGATTTTGTAATTCTAAAGCCAATCCAGAGACTCTAGTTGTCCCATAACTTTCTCCAATAAGGTATTTTGGAGAACGCCATCTATTATTTCTTGTCACAAAAGTATTCACCCATTCCGCTAGATATTTAATATCCGCATTTACGCCAAAGAACTTCTTTTTATCCACATCCTTCCCTACAATTCTAGAATACCCTGTATTGACAGGATTAACAAAAACAATGTCTGCGACATCAATAATAGAGTGTGGATTCTTCCGAATGCCATAAGGTTGAATCGGGAAACCTTCATCATCAATTTCCAAAATTCTAGGCCCCGTATAAGCCACATGCATCCAAACGGAGGCAGAACCAGGACCGCCATTAAAGGAGATAATTAATGGCCTAGTCGCATTATTCGCAATGCCTTGTCTTTCGTAATAAGTATAAAATAAAGAAGCTATAGGTTGACCATCTTCATCCCAAACTGGTTGAGTTCCAGTCGTTGCCGTATAATTGATTTGTTGACCTTTGACACTTAGGGTATGGTTAGTTTTCACCATCGTATCAACAGGCAATTTTCTACTTTCTTGGGCAGTCATTTGCAGCGTAAAAATAGAAATAAGGAAGTATACAAATAAAATTCGCTTCATCTTTAGTGATATTGGTTAGCAAAATAAAATAGCACCGCAAATGTAGCTAAGTAAAATTGAAAATTGAAAATTATAAATCTAAAATTTAAAAGTAGCTGAAGAAAGGGTTTATCTCAGCACCGTCACAAAACCACTTAGATTCGTAACCACATCTTCATAATTCACATAACTTACGTTCACTACATATACGCCATTTGGTGCAAGTTTCCCCGTATTAAATTTTTGACCATTCCATCCTTCATTGGCATCATTGGTTTCAAAAATTAATTCTCCCCATCTATTCCAAATAGATAAATAAAAAGATTCTGCTTCTTCTGCATTGCCTACTCCAAAAAAACGGTCATTTATCCCGTCACCGTTTGGCGTAAAAGCATTCGGTAATTTATAGGCAATATCTGGAACAACTAATATTTCTGAAAAGGTAGTATCCGTACATCCATTAGCAGCCGTTACGACTAATCTTACTTGTTTTCGACCACTCTCTCTAAAGGTATAAACGGGATTTTCTTCAAAAGAAAGACCAAATCCATCAAACAACCAATTCCAGCGAATAGCATCTATAGACTCATCCATAAAAGTAACAATAGGATTCAACCGACTTACTTCAGAAGCATCTGCAGAAAAATTAGCGACAGGACTAGGCAAAGTGGTAATTAAACTACTGAAAGCAGTATCTATTTGACAGCCAAAAGGAGTAGTAATGGATATGTTTAAAGGAAAAACACCTACTTCTTCATAAATATGAGTCGGACTAACTCCAGTTCCGATATTCCCATCTCCAAAATCCCAGATTATTTCATATTCTTCGTTAATCGGATTCGTTAAATTCTGAAAAGTAATGGGTGAAGGAACGCATCCCACCTCGGCAGAAGGAGAAATAACAATAACATCAGGAATAGGAAAGTAGGGCACCTCCTTCGTTATACTTTCCGTACATTCATTTAAATCTTTTGCGGTTAATGTAATATCATATCTACCTGGGTTCTCAAATTGTAGCGAAATGTCTTGGTCAAAAGAAGTGCCTAAATCTCCTAGTTCCCATTTAAGCTCTCGTAAAGCATTAGGTCCAGCATCAGAATAAGATAAGTTGGTGAATTCTACAGGATTGATTCCACAAGTATCATAGTCAAAATCAAAATCAGCAACTACCTCTGGAAAAATTTCAACTTGGACCAATGCAGTATCTGTACAGTTAGGAAATCCTCTATTCAAAATCAAAGAGCCATCATAAGTACCCGCTCCAGGAAAAATCAAATCGTCTGGGTCAAATTTGACAGAAGTAATCGTTTTTCCAGGTATATCAAAGGACCAAAATTGGTTTTCTATAAATCTTAATTCAGAGCTTTCATTAATAATTTCTCCATCTCCACATATCCTAATATAATACAGTTTCTCGCCATCTTTATCTCGCAATTCGGTTTCTTGAACATCGCTCACTAATCCATTTCTACATTCCGCAACATTGAACTGAAAATCCCGCCTTACCTCATTCATCAAAGTTCCATTTCTTCGGTCATAAGCCCTAACACAAACTCCTACCACATATTGCCCTATCACACCAGGAAAACCTGAAATCAGTCCAGTGATAGGGTCAATATCCACTGCTGGTTCATCTCTAGTAGAAAAAAGATTCAAGGGTCTTTCATAATTATACCCTCCTGTAAATCTAACTGGCGTATACTCTGGTGGCGTTTCAGGATTTGGAGCAAGTCCGTTTGGTGCATCAATTGGAACGCTCGTGTTTTGGGATCCATCCCAACCACCACCATAATAGGGTTCACAAAAAGAATACACCAAAGAATCTCCATCTGGGTCGGAAGCCGAATGGTCAAAATTCACATCTT
>JBGCFJ010000634.1:0-10570 GCA_045106885.1 Saprospiraceae bacterium | reverse complement strand
AACCACAAAAACTAGCTACGGTCTTTATTTCTGAATTTAGTGTGCCCAATAAAAACATTAAACAACCAGCTGATAACCTCACCAAGATAGAACTAGCCCATAATGAGAATTTTTTCAATATTGCCTTTTCTTCCCAAACCTATTGTCAAGCGGATAAAGTACGGTTTACCTACCAACTCCAAGGCATGAATCAAGGTTGGGTTACGACCAGTCCTAGGCGAAATTGGACTAATTATACCGATGTGCAGCCAGGGGCTTATACCTTTAAAGTACATCGAACTGGTTTTCCTGAAACCCTCCGCAGTATTGACATCCTTATTCATCCACCTTGGTGGTTAACTTGGTGGGCTTATGCTATTTATGGTCTATTGGCTTTAGCTTTATTGGCGAGTATCTATAAATTATTACTCAGCAGACAAGATGCCAAACGGGAAGCACAAGCACATAAAGTAATTAATAATGCCAAAACTAAATTATACGCCAATATCACCCATGAATTCCGAACGCCATTGACTTTAATTTTAGGAATTTCTGACCAATTGCAAAAGCTAAATCTAGGAGTAGCTGTTGATAATAAAATAGCAGGTATTAAAAATAATGGCAATCGGATTTTACAATTGGTGAATCAGATTTTGGATTTACGAAAATTACAATCGGGTCAATTACATTTAAAGCCTGTTCAAAAAGAGGTGACTGGTTTATTAAAATATGCTTTTCAGAATTTTGAACCCTTGGCACAAAACAAAAATATTCGCTTTGTCAGCGAGATTAATTTTGATTCCCTTATTATTGACCATGACCCCGATAAACTGATTACCATTATTTCCAACCTTTTGGATAATGCTATTAAATTTACACCAAAAGATGGGCAGGTGGTTTATCGAGTTACCCATCAAGAAACTACCTTAAATATTGAGGTAGAAGATACGGGCATTGGGATTGATGAAAAGGTAGTGTCTAAAGTCTTTGACCGTTATGTTAGCATTGACTCGCCAAATTATACCAGTACAGGAATTGGATTATCCCTTACAAAAGCATTGGTGGAATTAATGGGTGGTACGATTCAAGTCAAGAGTACTCTTGGAAAAGGCAGTATTTTCAAAGTGGTTTTACCTATTACTAAAAAAGCAATCGTTGTTGAAGAAAATACGACTAGACGATTAAAGGATAGTCCTTCTATTTCTTCCAACATGCCTACCCTATTTACAGAGTCCTTTGATATGAATTCCCATAAACCCATAATTTTAGTGGTCGAAGACAATCAAGATATTGCGGAACTGGTAGCGGCTATCTTGGGCAATAGCTATCAAATTGGTTATGCTTCGGATGGACAAGCGGGTATGGAAAAAGCTTTAGAAATAATCCCCGACTTGATTATTAGTGATGTAATGATGCCTCGAATGGATGGTTTTGAAATGTGCGAAGCTTTAAAAATCGACCAACGCACTTCGCATGTTCCAATCCTTTTATTAACCGCCAAAGCAGGAGATAAAAACAAAATAGCTGGCTTAAAAAGAGGGGCTGATACTTATTTGACCAAACCTATCAATGAATCGGAGTTACTACTCTCCGTCAAAAATGCCTTGAATAGCAGACAAGCCTTAAGGAATTTCTTCTCCTTGTCCAAAAAAGCGCCTACTAAAAATAGAACGGTAAAAAATCCTATTAGCGGTATTGATTTCAGTATTGAAGATATGGTCTATCAAAAGGTACTCGCTATCTTGGATAAAGAAAGTAGTAATTCTGATTACTCGATTGATGATTTGCAACAAGCGGTAGAATTGAGTAAATCACAGTTAAATCGTAAATTAAAAGGCTTAGTTGGTTTAACCACAGGCAATATGATTAAATATTTTCGGTTAGAAAAAGCAAGAGAATTATTAAAGACTAACCATAAAACAATTGCAGAAGTAGCTTTCGGGGTTGGATTTAAAGACCCTTCTCATTTTACAAGGGTGTTCAAAGAAACTTTTGAAGTGACGCCTTCTGACTTTAGAGAAACGGGGGTGGGGATATAAATGTAAATTTGGGATAACTTTTGGAGAGATCTTCTTGGTTCAAAATGTAGGCCAGAGCAACTATTGCTCCAACCTACTTAAAAAAATCATACATCTTTATAAGTAGGTCAAATACCTCTGATAGGTAATACCACAAATTTGCAGCAAAAAACAGACTTCTACTAGGATGACAGCAGCAATTCTAGGATGAGGGAATCATTTTGAAAAAAATGAAGCTTTTTTCTTGAGGTGTTGGTCATTTTTGTAGCGTTTTTTGCCTTTCCCTGCCCTTTTTTGGTTGATTTTGCTTTAAATTATTGAATTTTAGGTGATTTTTTGTATCAATGGTTCTTTTATCTGCTTTTGGTGTGGTGTTTTTAAAAAAGCAAATTTTTGTATAGGATGAGAGGCGCAATTCTAGGATGAGAGCGTCATTTAATAGAAATTAGTGTCCTATTTAAGAAACTGCGCACTATTTTCTTCTTTCTATTTCATAATATTCAATTCCCGATCCTGCCTATTAGAGCTAGGAAACATTACAAGGTTTCAAATAAATTATAATTTCACCCTTGGCATCCTTCTTGCATTATTTACGCATTCCCTCCTACATTGATAACTAATTCCCTTACTAGCTAGCTCTCTACACAACAACCTCCAACTAGACTAGCTTTCTATAAACACGCTATGTGATGCTTCACAAAATCTACATTACACTTTTAAGCTGTTGGCTATGCCTATGTTTACAGCCTACTATATCCGCACAATCTTGGCTCACGCCTCATGACAGCCTTCATTTCAAAAGCAAACCCAACACCACCAGTTTTGTAGATTTAATCGGTGCCAATGCAGGAAAGGAAATTGGGCAAAACAGCGCCTCTTTTAAAGGAACAGGAAAGATTAAAAATGTGCGTAGTTTTCATATCATGGGATCTGATTATGGCAATGGCTTTTTCCCGAATGAGCAAACCATTATCCCCTACCCTTGTGACTGTGGTGATGAATTTTATCAATGCCCTTCTCAAACTTGTGTGGATGAAGAAACAGGTAGAGTCAAAAAATATGGATTTAGAAATTGGAAAGCCCATTATTGTGATTGGAAAAAGGGTTATCAGATGAAAACTATCCAAGCTTCTTTGGAAGCTATTTTTCCAAAATTAAGTACGGTTTGTGAATTTGACGAAAATTTTAATTGTACCCATGTTCCCCATCCTTGTACGGATTATGGCTTAGGTCGAAATTACCCTAATAAGTGGTACACAAAGGAAGAATGGGGCGGTAGTTTTCAAAATATTCGAGCTATAGCGGCTACTTATGCCGAAAATTTTGCGATTACTTTTTGTCCTTCAGATACGGCTAAACAATGTCTGGTGAATATACTAGAGGTGGGCAATGAACCTTGGGGGAAAGGAGACGATGGTATTAATGATACCGCCGATGATACACCAGGAAAAGAAGGCTATCATGCTATTTGTTGGGGCGTGATTGATGGCTTAACCAAATATTACAAAAGCGATGACCCTAAAAAGTGGCGTATGAAATTATCAACGGCTGCTTTTGAGGCTTATACCACTACGCCTGGTTGTGGAAATGACCCCAATCAATATATTGAACTCATGGTACCGAATCAAATGGAAAATGGGAAAAGTTTGCGTTCCTATTTTGACCATGTTTCCATTCATAATTATGCCTTTCCAAAAGCAAATTTATGTAGTGATAATAATCTTAAAAGAATGCCCGAAAGTGAGGATGGGATATTTCTGACTTTAAAGAATATGAAAAAATGGATGGAAATAAATATGCCTCATGCTAAGTTAAATATTACGGAGTTTGGTTGGAATTCTTTTTCTTCAGTTGCTGGCTGTTATTCAATCGGTCAAGCAAATCAATCGGCTTATCTGATTAGGGCTTTCCTGTTAGCTTCAAGATATAATATTCATAAAGCTTATGCTTATGCTTTCTATGACCATCCAGAAGAATCTATATTTTGTTCTGTTGGTTTCCAAGAAAAAGGGACGCATGAAGCAAAAAAGTCTTTGCTTGCCGTCAGCAAATTAAATGACCTAATCGGTGATAAACATTTTATCAAAGCTATTGAACTGGATAATGATAAAACGACCTTTGCTTACCTCGTTGGGGATTATGATGCAACTAAAAAACAAGGAAATCCTACGCATTTGGTTGCTTGGAAAGCAGTAGATTTAATGGAAAAAGATATTTTCGATACCTATCCTACTTTAGATGCTAATTTTACGAACATCAATTTAGGCGAATTATCGGTTGATGAAACGAGTAATTACACTTACCTAAGTTGGGATAACAAAGAAGATGGATCAATTGGAGATAATGTTATTCGAGCTGCTGGTAACTCCGTACAAATCAAATTATCAGGATTACCTGTGCTAATTCCGCTAGATAATAACCATTGTACTTATGATGAATCGGGAGATTTGATGGGTTGTGATAATAATGACCTTACCCAAAACACCAATCAAATTGAATTTGACTGTGGAGATATTACGGTGACTTATGGAAATGGACAAATCAAATTAGCAGGAAAAGAAGGCGTCCCATACCAAACTTTTGAAATCATCAATATTGCCGATGGCAAATATGACCGAACGGTTCTTTGTCCAAATAATTGTGGCAATATTCAAATGGTCGATAACTTGCCTGAAGGGGATTATTTAATCAAAGTCTTTGATGCAAGTTGGCGATTGACCTGTCAATTAGATTATAATAATGCCATCCATTTAGACGCTGGAATGGTCTCGAATGCTTGCGAAGATAAAGATAATGATGGTGTTTGTGTTGAACAGGATTGTAATGATAATGATGCTACTTTTCCAAAAGCAGTTGGTAGTCCTTGCAATGATGGAAATGCCAATACTGAGAATGATAAAATCCAATCGGATGGCTGCACTTGTCTTGGAGATGAAATTCCAGCAGAAGAAAATAATAGCACGGAAAACACCAATCTGCTTTCCTGCAATAATGTCCAAATTAGCTACGGCAATGGACAAATAAAATTGACAAGTGAGGATGGCAAAAGCTACCCAATGAAGGTGCAAACCAAATATTCGCCTTATGACCAACTACTCAATTGTCATAATTGTGGAGAAACAAGAACAATTGATAATTTGCCTAATGGAACTTACAAAATATGGGTCAATTATAAATCATGTGGACTCATTGAATTAACGACGACAACTGAAACGCCATCAGCCGATAATTGCCTAAATCAAGGAGGAGATACAGACAACGATGGTATCTGTGATGAAGTGGATTGTGCGCCTAATGACCCAAATTTTCCGCAACCTGTAGGGACACCTTGCAATGATGGTGATGACCAAACTGAAAATGATGTCATTGGGGAGGATGGCTGTAAATGTGAAGGGGAAGCAATAGTTAACTCGACTGAAAATAGTGAAAGGCTCTCTACCCTATCTTGTGGAGAAATCGACATTCATTATGGCAATGGTCAAATTGAGTTAGTAGGAATAGCGACCAAATCCTATAATTTCGTGATTCAAAATAAGCGTAATTGGGAATTTATAACCAACTGTTGGTATCAATGTGGAAGTAGTCAAAAGTTTGTAGGATTGCCTGCTGGCAAATATCAAGTAAAAGTATATCTTAATGGAGAATTTTGTAATACCGAAATTACTTTAAAAGATAATCTTAATAATAATAGTACGCTATCCAGAAGCGTACTCGAACTGGCGACAACCGTACAACATCAAGTCATAAAGCTAGAATGGTTAGCTGGTGGCATTGAAGAAACCGAAAGCTTTATCATTGAAAAATCTATGGACGGTGTTGATTTTAAAGCTATCCAAGAAATAAACAATCCAAGTGATTATCATTTTAAGATAGCAGATGCACATCCAGATTATGGCGTTAATTACTACCGAATCAAACAACAATTTTCTTCTGGGGATTACCGCTATTCGACAATCAGTTCAGAAAAATACTACCTCGATGAGACTTCTATCAATCTGTTTCCAAATCCAGCTAAAACTGAACTCAATCTGACCGTTGGGCATTTCAGTAATTTACAAGGAGAAGTCCGAATTTTTAATCGTTTGGGCTATGAAGTCGCTTTCAAAAAATTGGATGGCATGAATCAATTTTTCAGCATAGCCGTTGCTACGTTGAAAAATTTTAACGCAGCTAAAAGATGAAAATTCGCTGAATTTGAACCGCAAAGCGGATGGGCAGCGAATCCATCAGGCTGGTAGGTTATTATTTTCCTCGTCCCTTAGGAGAGAATTTGCCAATCAATTTCATACTCTTCCCTGAGGTCTAAGGCATAGACTTTATCAAAATCCATTTCAGTAAATATGCTTTTGTAAATTTTCATTTTTTGACTAACTAACGGTTAAATATACTTCAATAGTTCCTCGTGAGTATAGGAACTAAATGAACGAATAAATGCGTTATTGCTCAGAATTAAAAATTAAAGTTAATAGATAAATAGTATTTATAACCACTCAAACTTAAATCAATGAACAACAGTCAAAGACGTTTTGCTATTTCCGACATTCACGGCTGTTTAGCCAGTTTTAAAAATTTGCTCAAAAAAATCAATTATACTAAATCAGATACTCTGTATTTATTGGGTGATTATATTGACCGAGGACCAGATAGTAAAGGGGTAATTGATTATATCTGGCAGTTGCAAGCAGCAGGTTATTCTGTTCATTGTTTGTTGGGCAATCATGAGCAAATGCTATTAGATAGTGTCGCTAAACCTAGTCCATTCTACAAAGGCAATCCAGAGGTACTAGCTAATTTTGAGGTAAACCATAATCAATTTATCCCTAAGAAATATATCGCATGGATGAAAAAATTGGCGCACTACATTGAATTAGCAGACTATTTATTAGTACATGCAGGGCTAAATTTTGAAAAAGAAAACCCTTTGGCTGATTTAGATTCCATGATTTGGATTCGGTATTGGTATGATGCTATTAATAAAGAGTGGTTAGGAAATAGAATCGTTATTCATGGTCATACGCCTACCAAACAACTGGATATTAAGCGTAGTCTGAAAGAATTAGTAGAAATTCCAGCCATAAATATTGATGCAGGTTGTGTTTTTCAGTCCTTTGGATTAGGGCATCTTTGTGCTTTGAATTTAGATACTAAGATGCTTACTTTTCAAGCAAGAATTGATGAAGTCGCCTATTAAATATCGTCATGTTCGATCAATGTTGAAGTAATGTCCGTCAATTTTAATTTGGTCGAACACAAGTATTCTCAGCCGCATTGGAAAGAATTGCAATTAGGGTTTCGTCATATAAGTGAAATACATCCTAAAATTCACTTAAGGGATGAGGAAAATAATAACCTCGTCATTTCTGGTAGGTTATTTATTGCCTCATCCCTAAATCACAATCCTTTGAAAAAATCGAATCCAAAGTTGACCCGTCAGCGGCATCAGCATCAAAAAACGGTCTTTTGTAACACCAATTCCATCAATGCACTAGCGCATATTTTAAAGACGGAAAAGCGAAAACTATTGATGATGGCGAAAAAACCACGCTATCGTACCTTTACTACGCCCAAGAAAAGTGGTGGAGAAAGGTTGATCGAAACGCCCTTTATGGAACTAAAACGCTTACAATCCAATCTTAGTAAATTTTTACAAAGTGTTTATTATTTTGAAAAATCTAGAGCCGCTTATGGTTTTATTGTAGGGGTGCGCAATGAAGAAGACCGTCGGAATGTAATGACCAATGCTAAAAAGCATGTTAATAAACCTTATATGGTGAACATTGACCTGAAAGATTTCTTTCATGCTATTTCTAAAAAGCGGGTGGTCGAAATGTTCACTAAACCGCCTTTTAATTTTCGGAGAGACTTACCCGAAATACTTGCCAATTTGACGACTTATGAAGATCGCCTACCAATGGGGACGCCTACTTCGCCCGTATTATCCAATTTTGCTTGTCGAGATTTAGACCGAGAATTGATCATTTTTTCAGAAAGAATGGGGCTGACTTACACTCGTTATGCGGATGACATGACTTTTTGTTCCAATCAGAAAATGGAAGCACAGGCGTTTAATGTCTTAAAAGGAATTATCGAAAAATATGACTTTAAAATCAATGAGCGCAAACTAAAATTTTATGGACCCAACGATGCCAAAATTATTACGGGTTTGGTCGTTACGGATAAAGTCGCATTAGAACCGAATTACCTGCCCAACATAAAAAAAGAAATTGATAGACTGAGAGCCATTCTCCATTCTCAAAATGAACAAGGTCAGTTTTCCACCAAATGGGTCGAACAATTTAAACGACAAATCCGAGGCCGCCTAAATTTTGCAGGCTTTGTCCTTAACCGTCGGGATGACAACTATATCGCTTTGAAGGACGCTTACTATGAAGCCATTCACCCTCCCGAAGAAGAATTTGGAGCAATCAACTGGCGAAGTTTTCCTTACAACATTTGAGGACTAGATGCTGGATGCTAGAAACTGGATACTTGATGCTTGATACTTGATACTTGATACTAACATCTAATGTCTGGTATTTAGGCGCTTACACAAATTTTAAAACCATCAGTTTGTTGATGTTTTTTAAATCTCAATCTCAAATTTATCGTCAAAATTTCCGCCAAAGGTGGTTTAAACTTGAAATTGATGTTACACTTGAAGTTTATCCAGCATCCAGTATCTAACATCCAGCATCCAATAGTATTCATCACTTATCACTCATAACTCTTTCATTCCATGCAACTATTCCTAGATTCAAAGGGCATTCAAATTGCCAATAAAAACAACGCCTTCCATTTAACCACCGAAGGAGGCACTCGCACCATTGGTGCAGGAAAATTAACGAGCATTGCCATTGCTGCGGATGTAGTCGTACATACAAGTGCCATCAAATTGGCTATCAAAAATGAAATTCCAATACTCTTTTTTAACCGTTATGGAAAAGTGATGGGACGATTATGGAGCCCACATTTTCACAGCATTGCCACTTTGAGAAGATACCAAGTTCACTTTTTGGATTCTTTGGACGCTTCTGCTTGGCTCATTGATTTGTTTTGGTTGAAGACGGAGCAACAAGTGAAAAATTTACAGTATTTACAGATGCGGCAGCCCGTTTATGCAAGTTTGCTAGGTAAAGCGATATCATCTATTAAGCGAAATTCCAAAACTTTTGAAAAATATCGAGACCAATTAATCAACGAATCCAGAAATGCGTTTATGGGCACAGAAGGTACTATTGCCCGTATTTATTGGCAAGCAGTTGGCAATACCTTACCAAGAAAACACCGATTTCAACAAAGAAGTCGCCGACCAGCTAAAGATAACTTTAATGCTGCCATCAATTATGGATACGGCATGCTATACAGTATTGTTGAATCAGGCATTATGGCAGTAGGACTTGATCCACAATTGGGCTTACTGCATACAGATGAATATACAAAACCAACACTCAGTTTTGACCTAATTGAGGCTTTTCGACCGTGGATAGATCGTTTAATGATAGAAGCTTGTGTAGAAGAGACCTTAAAAGCGGACTTTTTTAGCAAAAACCAACACGGTATTTTTTTAAATAAAAAAGGGAAAGCTTTTTTAATTCCATTATTTAATGCCTTGATGCGCAAAGAAATAAAATGGCTCAATCAGGAAGCTACCGTCAAAAACCAGGTTTATTACCTGGCAACCAGATTGGCACGTAGAATCAGAACCACGATGGAAGCGTAAGTCCGCATCAAGTATCAAACATCCAGTATCCAGCATCCAACAACCATGAACCTATCCCAACAAATTATAATCCTATATCAAAAACAGCAGAAAGGTACTTGTCAAAAAGTGCCTTTCTGTCGAGTGGAATGTTTCTGGCAAATTGGTCAATTATTATTTTCAAGCTATTGGGAAATTATTCATGAACCAACTGCATGGAAAGCAGCACTCAAACAACTGAGCAATTCAAATACGGCGATGCCAGCTAGTAGTAAATTGGCACAAATGGGCCGCTTTTATTTGTCTTTTCCCACTCATCAACAACTATCTGCAATATTATCTGGGAGTCATTATCTAGTATTGACTCAATTAACATTTCTTGATAGCCGCAAATATTATCATCAAGAAGCCATTAATGAACGTTGGACTTTGGGACAATTAAAAAAGGCGATTGCCAATCACCAATTTGAAAGAAGCAAGCCCTTACTCACAACCAATAAATCAGCTATCGTAGCGCATAGTAAAACTTATTTCCAATTCAGTTTTTTAGAAAAATTTCATGGACAAACCATTCCCGAAAGTGTTTTAGAAGATGCTTTGATTGAGCAATTACAAGATTTTTTAGGCGAACTGGGAAAAGGTTTTGCTTTTGTGGCAAGACAGAAAAGATTAATCACCCCCAATGGTAAACAAATGTTTGTAGATCTACTTTTCTACAATTATTTACTCCAACGCTTTGTCTTAATAGACTTAAAAGTAGTGCCGCTAAGTTATGAGCATATTGGTCAAATGGATACCTATTGTCGATTATTTGATGAAACCAATCCTTTGCCCGAAACGATCCCCTGCTTAGGCATTATCCTGTGCCCGAAAG
>JBGCFJ010000633.1:0-6046 GCA_045106885.1 Saprospiraceae bacterium | reverse complement strand
TAAATCTGGTACAAAGTCAATGACATTTAATAACTCACATTCTAAATCAATAGAACATTCACCTTTGGCAGCTATTTCAACGCCTGCACATTCCGCTTCACATTCATTCCCATAAGTTTTACCATCCACCCCACAAACAGGTAATGCCACAGTCGGACAAATACAAGGACATTCGCCTTCTGCTAAAATATCGACACCTGCACAATCTGCTTCACAACGATTGCCATAGGTTTTTCCATCTGCACCACAAACGGGGGCATATTCTCTAGTACATATACAGGGTGTACAATTTGCTTTTAAAATCGTTTCTATTTTTTCTGCGCTACTAAAAAAATCGCCACAAGTACTTGGCAGTTCTCCGCCGCCATCATTGCAGAATGGTTCTCCTGTATCACAATCGACCACTTGATTCGGCACATCAGCGCAGATGATATTATCTCCAATATAGACTAAAAAGCTTTTGCCATCTAATTCATAAACCGCTATTTCTGACAAACATTGGCTACATAAATCAGTGTTAAAAGTAATGCGAGTCAATAAATCACAAGTAGTGACAGGGGCACATTCGCCTTCTGCAATAATATCGACGCCTGCACAATCTGCCATACAACGATTGCTATAGGTTTTGCCATCCACTCCACAAACAGGCATAAAAACGAGCGGGCAAAAGCAACCGCCTAACGTTAGGTCAAAAGACATTTCACAGAGACCGTTCCAATCGGCATCAAATAATTGGGTTTGGACATGGTAGTCGCCTGCATTTAAATTCGCTACTTCAATCTCCGTTCCACAATTATCGTTACATTCATAAATGGATGCCCAATTGGCATCGAACACTTTGATAATTGCTCTAGGAGCGTTAATTTGACTAACTTGAATAGTACTATTGGTACTAGTTATAGCTAAATTATCACATTCTGTAGCAAAGGAAAAGGATCCAAAAAAAACTAGACATAAAAGCGTTGAAAATAATGTTTTTAAAGACATAATTTGGTGTTAATGAAACAGTTTGAGATGTTAACTTTTTAGTTTGTTTATCAATAAAGGGGCATTATTTATATAGAAAAGGGGAATCAACCAAATGGTTGGGTCGAATTTGAAAATTTGTAAAAAATATATAAGTGGATAGTAAAATAGTGGCTAATAATTGTATAAAAATAATAAAAAAGAGTAGTAATTGCCAATATTGGAAATGATTCCCTGCTAAAATCTTTAATTTTGAGCGAATTAATTTTTGGTTCTCTGACAAATCCCTCTGACGGGTCGGAGTAAACAGTGGAAAATCAGCTCGTCCGATGACTAGCGTCGTCGGATGAGCTGATTTTAATCATCCGACGACGCAGTTCATCGGACGATTAAAATCTCATTTCACAGTTTACTCCGATTCATCGGAGGGATTAGTCAAAGAACCTAATTTTTTAAACCAAAATTTTAATAATGAAAGCTAATTTCTTAATTGCTTTTTTAACCTGTTGTTGGACTAGTATTTTGGCTCAACCAGCAGTTATTCATTTAAAAAATCCTTCGTTTGAAGATTACCCGATGGCTGAGAGTGTACCAGAAGGCTGGAGAAATTGTGGTTTTGCAGGAGAATCTGCTCCAGATACCCACCCAAGTGGAGCTTTTAGTGTAGATATTTATCCATCCGAGGGGAAGACCTATTTGGGAATGGCGACTAGAGACAATAGTACTTACGAGAGTGTTGGGCAAAAATTAGCAATTCCATTGGTTGGTGGACAATGTTATACTTTTAAATTGAGTCTTTGCCAATCGACATTTTATTTAAGCATTAGTAGATTAACAGGGAAGCGTATCAACTATGATCAGCCCGTTAAATTGGTTGTATTGGCAGGGAACGATTTTTGTGACCAATCAGAAATTTTAGCGGAAACGAAATTAATTAACCATGAGGAATGGAAGGCTTATTTTATACAGTTTAAGCCCTCGGCGGATTACAGCCATATCCAACTTGCTGCTTATTATGACGAAGCATTGGAAAATGCACATAATGGCAATCTTTTGGTTGATAATGCTTCTCCTATTGTTCCTATCCCTTGTGATAGTGTCCATCATTGGCAAAGTAAAAAACTGAATGCTATTTTAAAAAAGGCAGGTAGGAAAAAGGTCAAAATAACAAAAGAAGATATAGATGCATCTAGGAAATCAAGAACGACTGATATAGATATAGACAAGAAGCTTGATTTGTCTTTTATGCCTCCTATTTATTATAACAGTACTTTAAATGAGGCTGAAAAAGAAGTCGCTTTGAAAAAAGTTCTTTTTTTTGTAGAAAATAGTGCCGCTACAAAAGCTGCTATTATTATTCAAGAACCAACACGAAAAGAACAAAAATTACAAAAAGAATTATTAATTAAAAAACTAAAGGATATAGGTGTTCCTAAAGGGAGATATTATATCAATATGCACAAGAAATAAAAAATTCATGTTCAAAAAAATAGTATTCTTTTTCTTTTTTCAATGCACGTTATTATTAATTGGCTTTAGCCAAACTGATACCATTTTCTTAAAAAACCCTTCTTTTGAAGGGATTCCTCGCACAGGATTAATGCCGAAGGGATGGACCAACTGTAATGAAAATCCAGAAAAATTACCTGATGTTCATCCAAGTGGAGTTCACGGGGTCAATAAGCGAGCTGTAAATGGAGATACTTACATGGCTTTATTGACAGACGAAAATGGGGCATTAGAAAAAATAAGCCAAGAATTGACCACACCACTAAACGCTGACCAATGCTATTTTTTTAAACTAAGTCTTTGTCGGACGAGTCAATATAAAAGTACGACTAGGATACTCGCAGAAGAAAAGGATTATAGCACGCCAATTAAGTTAACTATTTGGGGAGGTGATAATGCTTGTCAGAAAGTAGAAAAACTGGCAGAAAGCAATCGGGTTTATAATACCAATTGGTTGGATTTTGTCTTTACTTTTCAACCGAAAAAAGGCTATAAATATTTAATTTTAGAAGCAGGTTCAGATGACCCCGTATTGTCAGCTACCAATGGTCATGTTTTAATAGACAATGCTACGCCAATTACACCTTTGTCCTGTGACAGTATAGAACAATGGTCGATTAATGACCCGAATAATTTATATGGGAATTTTGCAAATTCACAAAATCTAATCCTACATGACGAAGCACTGAGAGCCGACCCAAAAGGAGTTAGGGCTATTTATTATAACCAAGCTTTAAGCGCAGCGGCGCAAACTTCAGCCATCCAAGCGATTCAATTGTTTACTAAAAGATACCCGAATAGAAAAGCGAATGTGATTATTGAAGAAGCAACTAAGAAAGCAGGAAAAATGTCTAAAAAAGCATTGGTGAATGCTTTGAATGAATTGGGGATTGCAGGGTCTGCTTATACGATTAGTGTTTATCGGGGGTAGTTATAGAAATTGTTTTATTGTTATAAGTACTATGACAAAAATAAAGAACCATCTTCTGAACACATAGTCACAATAGTATTTTCACATAGTGAACATAGTTTTAATAAGCAAATAGTTGTATTTAGTTCGTAAAGCTATGTTTACTATGTGCTGTTTACTATGTGACTATGTGTAAAAAGTTGTTAGCTTAATTTTGTCTGACTACTTATAGTTGCTTAATACCACAGACGATATAACAATAAAAAAATTTAGCCATATAGCCATTTAACTCACCACAAACCCCAAAGTACTAATATCCTCCCAAAACAAGGGATAAGATTTATCCACTACTCTAGGTTCTTCGATATTAATTTGACCTAATTGGGCGAGTGGGGCAAATGCCATCGCCATTCGATGGTCTTCATAAGTTGGAAAAGTAGGATTATCGACTACTGCTTTCCCTTCTATCATAAAATATTCCTTATCAGATTTAGGCGAAAATCGCTTAGGCAAAGCTGATAGAAAGACTTGCATTTTAACCAATTCATTTTGGAGGGCAGCAATTCTATCTGTTTCCTTAATCCGCAATGTTTTTAAACCTGTAAACAAACCTTGTACGCCTAGCCCACCACAAATGACCGCTATGGTTTGTGCTAAATCGGGACATTTAATAAAATCCCATTCAAAAACAGGCGGTAAATCAGCATCCGTTTTAGTTAAATGCACTCCCGTTTCGTTAAAGGTCGATTGAATGCCAAATTGTTCCATCATTTCTACCAAAACAGAATCTCCTTGCACACTTTCTTCAAATAAGCCATCTAATTGTAAATCGACTTCTTTAGCAAAAGCAGCGATGGCATAATAATAGGAAGCTCCAGACCAATCTGCTTCCACAGTGAATGGTCTTGGCTGGTATTTCTGATGAGCGACTTTAATAGTATTGCCATCCCATTGATGCAATACACTAAAATAAGCCATTAAATTTAAGGTCATTTCGATATAAGGGCGAGAAACAATTTCTCCATCTAAAATCAATTCCAACCCATTCGGTAGGGTAGGAGCAATCATCAATAAAGCGGAGATGTATTGGCTACTTGTACCCGCAGAAATTGTGACTTGATTGGAATGGCCAAAACTATCAGGAGCATGGATTTTTAAAGGCGGATAGCCTTCTTTTTCTAAATAATCTATATTCGCTCCTAATTTGCGCAAAGCATCTACTAAAACACCAATTGGCCGTTGTTTCATTCGTTCCGTACCTGTTAAAATTTGGGTGCCAGATTGCATAGACAAGTAGGCGGTCATGAAACGAAAGGTCGTTCCTGCTGCGCCCGCATCTCTGACTTCCGAGTGGCTTTTCAATAAACCATCCATCAAAACCGTATCTTTTGAGTTAGATAATTTATGAATCGGAAAATCTTCTTCACATAAAGCACGAATAATTAACGCTCGATTGGCGATACTTTTAGAACCATTTAGAGTGATACTTCCCTTGGCAGATTGATTGTTTTTACTAACGGTCGCTATGGTCATATTTTCTTACCTTTCATAATTATATAAAAGAGACCTCCAAGTTTTTGAAAAACTTGGAGGTCTGCAAACATTTTCAATTGAGGGCGCAAATATCCTAAATTTCTATAGCATTCTTTACTTTTTTACCAATAAAAGGAATTTTTAAAGCAGATAGTTCCTTGAAGTTGACAAAAAATGCTTGAACCAAGTTGTTTATTTCATTGTTAACTCGACCATGTTAAAGTCATTCTGTACAACTAATGCTTCGAAGGTCTTTTTAACTATATTATGCTGCTTGGTCTTTATCAATCCTTGGTGCATCGCCCAAACAGACGATTCTTTCCTTACGCATAGCCGACCGCTGGGGGAATTTAGTTTTTAGAGCAAATGATTTCACCCCTAATCAACCTAATTTAGGCTGGAATGGCCGCTTAAACAACCAACTATTGAGTAGCCAAACTTTTATTTATTTCGTGGAAATAAGGATGCCAGATGAAACGATAAAAGTATTCTGAGTTACCTAATTCAGGGATGATTATGGTGGGAAGTAAAAAGTCTTTAATGACTGGAGGGAGGCCTAATAAACCACAATTATTAGTATCTCCTGAAGAATGGATTGCTTTTCAAAAGACAATGCCTAATCAAACTATTCCTAGAGTTGGCGAAGAAGACCCGCAAGGAGAATGGATGAATGCCATTAAAGGAGATGGCCCAATGCCAGGCTCTACCTTTGACTATGGAGCAGCTTTAACAGAAATGGCATTAGTCGGTGTCTTAGCACAACGATTTAGTACGAGAATTGAATATGATGCTAAAAATATGACCATTACCAATCATCCTGAATTGCAGCATTATATAAAAGAACCTGCTCGACAAGGTTGGGGGTATGGAGCGGAGCTTTGGTAAACTATTGGGTGAAACGCTAATTAGAGTCTGTCCATAAAGTCCCGACTTGCAAAGTTTTGCAACTTGGGAAGTCTGAGTATCAACTAATTGAGACTTCCCAAGTATTGACCGAAAAAAGATTGCTATAACGTGCCGAAGCTACGCTCCTTAAAGGAAAAATGGACATTCAGCAATTCCTACAGACCGTTTCGAAGCTACGCTCCTTAATTTTTTACTAAAAGAGCAGCGCTCTGACCCCGTCTG
>JBGCFJ010000632.1:0-2581 GCA_045106885.1 Saprospiraceae bacterium | reverse complement strand
TTAGCCAGTTAGACCAGTCAATTTTTCTTCTAAGGAATTCAAAAAATGCTTGCATAATGGATTATGGACGCATTTTTTGAGTTTCTTAGAAGGGAAAAAGGCGGTATAAATGGTTGATTATTTCTGCCACTTTGCCTTAGTTCTTTTTTGAGAGCTGGCTGATTTTATTCTTTGAATAAATCCTCCAGCGTTAAGACTTGGTCAACTAAGCCAATACTATGACCGTTTGGAGTTATTGGCTACCCGTCTAAGCTTGGACATTCTCGACAACAGCGAATCTATATTCGCTGCTCCAAGCGTCGGAAAATATAAATTTCCCGTTGTCTATCCTAAACTTGAGTGTCCAACTTTAGACGGGTTGCCGAGTTATTCTAGGTCGAATATCGCCTGTTAAGTAATCAGCGGTGAAATATTCTGCAGCAACTGTTTCAATAGTATTGGGTGCAATACCTAAATGGATATTTAATAAATCCCCATTTCTTCTATTTGGAAAAGTATAATCGAAAGCGAAGCACCTATTCGCAATCAAAAAGGAGATTTGATTGAGGAATTAAAATCTGCCCTAAAGAGTTCGCAAAAAGAATACAAAAAGCGGTTTACCATTAAAAAAACATCGGGCATCTTTTTATTAAGAACCGAAAATATTGCCTATTTTACCGCAAGCGATGACCTCGTTTTTGCAATGGATGACAAGAATAAGCGACATGTCGTGAATTATCGGATGTCAGACTTAGAAGATATTTTAGACCCTGCCATTTTCTTTCGCATCAATCGCAGTGAAATTATTAACATTAATTTTATTGCAAAAATGGAAGCTTATTTTGGGAATCGTTTAGTAGTGTCTATGAAAAATGATAGGGTTGGATTGAAGACTAGTGGACCTAAGACGGCTGCTTTTCGGAAGTGGGTAGAAGGCATTACTTAAACAAATACTGCATAATAACCACATCCTGCCATTCCCCATCTCGAAATCCCACGTCTTTTTGCGTACCGACAATGGTATAGCCCAATCGTTCATTATAAGCAACACTAGCTTTATTACCACCTAATATTTTAGCCACTAAATGCCGATAGTCTAAATCTTGACAAATTTGCATCAAGTATTTTTTAAAAAAAGTACCATAGCCTTTGCCTGTTTCTGTAGCGGTCAAATAAACGGCCGTTTCGCAAGTGGTTCTATAGCCTGTACGGTCGCTATATTTTTTAATGATGCCCCAGCCGATTATGCTATCTTTTTTTTGTAAGACAAATAATCGTTCTCTATCATTAAATTTATCAACCCACGCCGCAATATCTTTGGCAGTTTTGAGGACTTCATCCATCGTAGCGCCACCGCCTTTAATATACTCATTATAGATACTGGCAATTACGGTATAATCTATTGATTGAGCTAAACTTATTACTAAATCATTTTGCATGTTGAAATCATAATTATAATCATAAAAATCAGCGGAATCAGCGTCAAAAATCTATATTATTTTTTCACAAAACAAATCAATTTTCGCTAAAACTTCCTCCGAAAGTGTTTCCTTTTCCACCCAACTGTGCAAATGCCCACCATATTCCATCCCCAAATATTCCGCTGTTCCTTTAAAAGGCTTATGGAATGCTTCATATTCCACCGAGTCAGAACTACAAGCAATAGAAAACATTTTTTTGCCACTTCGCAACTGTCGTCCCAAAGGTTTTCGAATCGTTAATAAATCCGTCATTCGGTCAAAAAAGGTTTTTAATTGGGCACTCATAGTATACCAATAAACGGGTGTGGCAAAAATAATTTGCTCATATTGCACCATAAGTGTAGCGATTTTGACAAAATCATCCGTTTTATTATGGTGTTCATAATCAAAATAACTAATTTTATAGGCGTTTAAATCAATGAAATCAGCATTGGTTTTAGCAATAATGGCGTCAACTATCTTTCGGGTATTTCCACGACTATTGGAACTGCCCATGATGATTAATGTTTTATTTGATGGCATAGTTCGTCAACTTTATATTTCAGTTTTGGTTTATATTAGTATCAACCTACAAAAACATTTACAAAACTGCTCCTAAATCCATTAATTAACCAACAGTATTTAGCATTTACGCATCCTGTAAATCCTACAAATCCTGTCATCTTGTAACTCTTATGAAAAAAATTAACACTTTAATCCTAGTTTTCGTTTGTTTTTTAGCCCTAAATTTAACGGCTAATAACGGAATATCTCCATTAACTGCCGATTTTGTAACGGGTAATCCTGAAGTGGCTTCGATGAATGCTATTGCTTTTGGACCAGAAGGCATCTTATTTGTCGGCGATTCTAAAAACGCTATGGTAACAGCGATTGATACCAAAGACAAGACGGCTGCCGAAGCTCCAAAACAAGTAAAAATGGCAAAAGTAGACGAACAAATCGCTGCTTTATTAGGCACAACGGCTGACGAAATCACCATCCAAGATATGGCGGTCAATCCAATTTCTAAGCTGATTTATTTTGCCGTACATCATAGCAATGGAACACCTGTTTTATTAAAGACGGATGGAGAAACCATTCAGCATGTACCTTTAACAGAAGTGAGTCATTCTAAAATTGGT
>JBGCFJ010000631.1:0-3967 GCA_045106885.1 Saprospiraceae bacterium | reverse complement strand
AAGGCAGCAAAATATATCCAAAAACACCCTGTTGATTTGATTTTTTTAGACATCAATATGCCTGATGTCAATGGCATTCATTTCTATAAGAATTTACAGCAGGAAATAATGGTGATTTTTACAACGGCTTATAGCCAATATGCAGTTGATGGATTTCAAGTCAATGCCGTAGACTACGTGTTAAAATCGATTGAATTTAATCGTTTTCGAATAGCCTGTGAAAAGGTTAGGGATTATGCCGACTATTTAAAAAGTAAGCATTCCAAGCAACAAAATGACCAGCTAGTTAGGTCTGAATATGCTTTGGTCAAAATTCCATTTTCGGAGATATTATACCTTGAAAAAATAGGAGATTACGTTAAGATTCATTGGGAAAATAAAGAAGCTGTATTAACCTTAATGAGTATGAAAAAAATACTAGAAAAATTGCCTAGCAATAACTTTATACGGGTTCATCGTTCCTTTACCATCAATCAAAAAGCTGTTACCGCTCTTAAAGGAAAACAGCTAGCTTATCGCAAAAACTTAGATAATCTAGCAGAATTTTCCCTTCGTTTCCAAAGAAATGATATCGACTTAGACCAGCTATTTTTTCTTGGAAGTGGCTATGCGGAAGGCATCGAATTTTTACTACAAAAGAAAAGAGGCACTTATACAGGTTGGATGACTTACACCTTAGCAAGAGTACGTAATAATTTCCCTGGCTTGAATAATGGCTTTGAATTTTCTGCTTTGCATGACCAACGGCACGAATTTAAAACGGTTCATTCCTACGAATGGGAAAATTATCGCTTTGCAGCAACTTTTGTTTTTGCCTCAGGCAAGCCCTTTACCGAGCCTTCTGGGCAATATTCTATTGAATTATTAGATGGAGATACCAATAATTATATTAGCGTTGGTGCTAAAAACGGTTCTCGTTTACCTCCTTACCATCGTTTGGATTTGTCCGCACATTATTTAGCTAAAGCTGGAAAATTTGATATAGATATTGGCCTATCCGTTTTTAATTTATACAATCGACGCAATGTCTGGTATAGAGAATATGATTTTACGGATAAACCACCTGTTATCTCAGAAGTAAGATATTTAGGGATGACACCTAATATTTCTGCAGAGATTAAGTTTTAAAAAGAAGTCAGAGGTCAGACCGTTTATTATATAAACTGTCAGAAGTCAGATTTAAGACGTAGAAAATAAGACGTGTCTGACTTCTGACAGAAAATTTTAAATTACGATCTGACTTCTGACATCTCAAAAAAAGAATAATGAAAAAATATATAATACTCTTTCCCCTAATCAGTCTATTCCTTCTCTCTTGCGGAGAAGAAAACCTCAATAATATTGCCGCGAATCAATTTGTCATAGAAGCATTTATTTATGCGGGCGAACCGATAGCTGACATTCGCATCAAAAGTACTTTTCCCTTATCGCAAGAGGAAGATACCTCTGCCCCCATCAATGATGCAACGGTGACTTTGATAAAAAATGGACAACGATATGCTTTAGTTTCTTCTGGAAATGAAGGATTATATAATTATCCAGGCGATGATGTAAGTGTGGAAACCAATGATGTTTTTCAATTAGAAGTGGTGCATAATGGAATTACAGCAACGGCAGAAACGATGGTTCCTACACCTACAATGGGACTTATTCTTTCCGAAGATTCTTTAAAAGTTCCCCAATTACCCTTTAGTGAAGGTCGAGAAGCCATAGTTGCAGCGATTGGGGATTTCCTGAGAACCTCAAGAATAGAAGCAACTTGGAATAATCCAACGGAAGACCTTTATTTTATGGTGGTAGAAAGTGTGAGTGATACGATTGACCCTATTTTTCCTGCACAGGTTATTGATGCGTTAGCCCGTTTTCGGTTTGTTTCCGAACCAACAGATACTGAATCGCTTACCTTTTTAGGTGGGACGTTGGTCTCTTTTGGAACTTATTCTGTAAAAGTTTATCATATTAATCAAGAGTATGCGGCCTTATACGAAAACAGAGAACAAGATTCTAGAGATTTAAATGAGCCGCCTTCTAATGTGCAGAATGCTTTGGGCGTGTTTTCTGCTTTTAATAGCCAAGAAGCTTTTTTTGAGGTGGCGAAGGAGTAGAATTGATTGGCTCTTAGGAGATTTACCAGATAGAAAATGTTTTTTTGACACGGAGAGGCACGTTTTTTATGTTCTTATTATGTTTTACAATTAAGTACTCAGACAAATTTAAGTTAACAACTTTCTGCTAATAAATTAAACTATACTCGTCAAAAAAACTCTATGCCCTCTGTATCCTCCGTTCCTCTGTGGTAAAAATAAGCTATGCCCGTCCAAGTAAAAGATGTTAATTTGTTTTTGTCGTATTACTTATGTCGTAAAAAACATAACAAATTCATAATTTGTAAACCGTGTCCTTCCGTGTCAAAAGAAAAACGCTATTTCATCAAAGCCTTTACACTCTTCCCCATCTCAATCCCATCCGCCAATACAGGATCCGCTTCTGGTGTTCCCCATACCTGCGAACAAGGTACAACCCCTGCCCAAATTGGCAATTCATAATCTGGTTTATCATCTCCTGGAGGCCCTGTTCTGATTTTAGCGGAAGCTTGGTCAATAGTGAAGCAAAGTACCGTAGTAGCTTTTAATTCCTTCGGTAACGGCTGCCGACTTTCTTCCCAACGGTCTTTTAAAATCTGGTCAGAAATGACTTTTAAGGCATGTAATTTTTCTTCTCCTTCAATTTTATAAGCCGTTCCAAAACAAGCAACCGACCGATAATTCATAGAATGATGAAAAGCAGACCGTGCTAATACCAAACCATCTAAATGAGTAACGGTCAAACAAACAGGTAAACCCTTTTCTAAATTGACCATCATGCGGCTAGTCGTTGCCCCGTGTAAATAAATTTTATCGCCTTCTCTTCCATAAGAAGTTGGAATGACAAAAGGCTGGTCATGATGCGTAAATCCTAAATGGCATAAAAAAGTGGCATCTAAGATTTCGTAGACTGTTTTCTTGTCATAATGCCCTCGCTTAGGGATTCTTTTGACCTTGTTTTTATCGTCGATTGGATAAGTTGACATAGTTGTTTTGCTTAGGGCGAAGGGCAAAGGGACATTCTGAACCTATGCAATTCGCTAGTTTTAAAAATTATTTCAGATGATTGTTATTAATTAACTCAAATTGCGGAAACTGGTAGCACAGGCGTCAGCCTGTCCTGTTCGGCGACCTTTAGGTCGGCAGCGTCTAGAGTTGTACTACCAATTTCGGCAACTAGGATTAACTATTAGCCTATCTTTCTCTAGGTGGAATTTCCTTATTTTTCTCCAAGAAAGCATTGTGTTTAACAGGCTTAAAAACTTTATCTTTTCTCGGCGGACGCTTCCCTAAATCTCCCTTCGGTCTACTCGGTCTTTTTTCAAATCCACCACCACAATTAGGACAAACATTACTTAAAACATGGTCTACGCAATCTTTGCAAAAAGTACATTCGTAGCTACAAATCATGGCTTCGGCACTATTATTTGGCAATGCTGTATCACAGTTTTCACAATTTAATCGAATTTCTAACATCGTTAAGTGTAATTTTAAATTAAAAAAATTGGATGATTAGGCCTTCTTTTCTCGATTAATAATAAACCCATTTTTTACCGTTTCTAAACCTACTTTTGGATAATAATCCATAGCAGAAGCGGCGGATAATAATAAAAGCATGGCATCTTTGCCAATTGCTTCTTTGGTTAAGGCGATTAATTTTTTACCGATTCCCTGTTTTTGATAGGATTTATTTACTGCTAAATCAGACAAATAACAACAATAGCAAAAATCGGTTAAAGCGCGAGAAACGCCAACTAGTTCTTCGTTATCCCAAGCGGTGATGACTAAATTGGCATGTTCATACATTTTTTTGATTCTGGGTTTATCTGTTGTTGGTCTATTGATGCCAGAATCGTCGTATAGGTTAATAATTGCTTCGGTTG
>JBGCFJ010000630.1:0-3851 GCA_045106885.1 Saprospiraceae bacterium | reverse complement strand
CACGGAACAGGTCAAGTTGGAGGTGTGGTTCCTGCTCCCGCTATAACAGATGCTAATGGACGATACGAAATTACAGTAGATGCAAATACCTCTTACCGTATTCGGCCTATGAACAATCAAGATATCACCGAAGGGGTCACTGCTTTTGATAATGTCATTATTAGTCGGCATATTTTAGGCTTACAACTTTTTGATTCTCCTTATCAAACCATAGCAGCAGATGCCAATAAATCTGGGACAATTACCGCTTTTGATATTGTACTAATTAGGAAAATCGTTTTAGCTAAAGATAATTTCTTCGAAAATAATACAAGTTGGCGCTTTATTGATGCAGATTTTCAGTTTACAGATATTTTAAGTGCTGCCGCTGCTCCTTTTATGGAAAGTTTTGAAGTAACCGCTGATATGGGTAATGTTAAAGATATGGATTTTGTCGCAGTTAAAATTGGAGACGTAAACGATACAAATTCTGCCAATGGCGGCTTAGTAACTACTCCAACTTCTAGAAATAATAGGTCTTCTATTTCTTTTGAACTGCCTAATCAAAAGATTGAAAAAGGCAAGATTTATGAGGTGCCTTTCCAATTAAAAAATGGAGAAAAAGTAGCATCTTACCAATTCACGCTTGATTTCGAAGGCTTGACATTATTAGATATTCAGCCAGGAATCGCTACGCCAGCGCATTTTGAAACAAAGTTGGCAAAAAGAGGCTTACTAACTACTTGTTGGTCAACCCCTCATCCAACCCTCTCAACTGGTACTTGGTTTACTTTACGATTTAAAGCAAGGAAGAATGGTCGATTAAGTGAATTATTAACCGTCACCTCTGAGATAACGCCAATCGAGGCCTATACTACCGACGCCGAAAATATTGGGGTAAAATTGACATTTAAAGAACCAGTTACGACTAGTTTTGATTTATTCCAAAATAAGCCTAATCCATTTAAAAACCAGACGACTATTGGCTTTGCTTTACCTCAGGCAGCTCCAGCAAAAATTACGGTGCTGGATATGCAAGGAAAAATAATTTACTCAACAACTGGTAATTATGACAGTGGCTATAATGAGATTGTCATTCAGCAATCACAACTACCTAAAGGCGTATTCTATTATCGTTTAGAAACTGCTTTTGGTACTAAAACGCAGAAAATGATGCACTTAGAGTAAACTAAAAGATACAGCAATTCCTATTATCCAGTAATTTCCTATTACTGGATAATTTAGTGATCTTTCGAGCACAAATCTTCTAGCAAAATTGATGGTCGAATCAATTTTGGGAAGGACAGTAGACAGTCAGCAGTGGCAGTCGGCAGTAAAGCCTTGATTTTCAATGCTGAAATTTTGCCTAAATACAGTTAGTTATACTACTATACATTTTTAGAAGTCAGACCGTCAATTTCATTGACTGTCAGAAGTCAGATATTTTTTGCATAAAATACTGACTATCATCTATTTACACGGGCTCAATCTGACTTCTGACAGAAAAATGTAATTTTTCGGTCTGACTTCTGACCTCTTTTGTATAGTAGTCTAACAGTTAGTTGAACAGCCTCGATTAACTATACACCTTTTCCCCTTTTTACCGCTCAAAGGGGATAAAATACCGAGCAGCACTATTAATAGGCGTCCATTCAGGTCCATTTTCTAATAATCGGATAGCTTCTTTATCAAAACCGTATTCATCAGGATTGACTACTTTTAAATTGGTAGGTTTGCCATTTCCATCAATATAAAAATGAATTTCAACCACTCGTTCTATTCCTTTTTCCTTGACTGCTGCTGGGTAAACTCGGTTATTTGCTAAGTATTTGTAAAAGTCTACAAAACCAGCTACTGGTTTGGGTTCTAATGCTGCTACTTTTTTACCCGCCTCTTCTTCCAGGAAAGTAGATTTTCTGACCAAAGCAATGTTCAAAAAATCAGCATATTGATTGACATCTATTTTTCGGGTATGAAAACCATCTTTGTAGACTATTATTCTACTTAAAGGACTATCTACCGCTAATCTAAATTCGCCATTCTGCTCAGAAATTGTATTAAAAGAAGTATTGAGCCCCTCTATTTTTGCCGCTTGCATTGGTTGCCCATCTTCATTTCTTATTTGACCAACGTAATAATTGACTTTAGCTTGTTTTTTTCTGGCAGTGCTTTTTCTAGCTTGAGCTTCTCTTGCTTGATTAATGGGTGCAGCAGGAGCGCTATAAGCGATGTCATCAGTAGGAGATGATGCTATAGGGCTTGCTTCTAGCATAGGTTCTGCTTCTGGTTCAGACGCTACTGCCTCTGCTATTATGATACCTTCCTCTACTGTTGTTGGTTCAGGTTTCGGCATAGGTGTAATAATTGGCGCTTCCACTGTTCGGGCTGGCGTAGTAACATCAAGCACTACCTTATTTTCTTTAGCAGCCACTATAGTTGAGGAACTAGGTGCTTTTTGTTGCGCTGCTGGTCTACTATTAGTCGCAATTGGTTGAGTCGTTTGTTGTTGTTTTATTGGTTGACTAGTAGGTTTAAAAACTTCTTTTTCATTCGTTTTTGCTATTGGCTCCGAGGCTTGTTCACTTGCAACAACTTCTGCTACCTCAATATTAGGCGTACTATTGTCCTCATCCGACCATGCTTCTCGTTTTTCAATTTGTTGACTCAAAATAGCAGGTTCTTCTAACCTATTTTGTACCCAAAAAAATGTACCTATCACACCAATGACTGCCGCAGCAGCAGCAACTCTAGAAAGCGTAATCCATAAGCCCTTCTCTTCTTTTTTCGACTTACGGAATCGCCCCTTTAATTGTTCAATTTTTTTGGCATGGTCTGTAATAGGATAAGCATCGTACCCTTCCATTGCTTCTGCCAGGAAGTGGTCTTTCTCCGCAGCTTGTCGAAGTTGTTTTTCTTCGGACCAAGTTACGTTCCCGTTTATCCATTTTTTTAGTAAATCTTTCATTGTTTTTTTGTTAGACTTCTTACTCTCTTTTCAAAGCCTCCTCTGCTCGTTCAATACAGATTTTTAAATTCCGTCGTCCATTTTGAATATAAGACCGCACTTTGCCAATGGATAGGTCTTTTTCTTTGGTAATGTCTTGATAAGATTTACCTTCAAAATAGAATAATTGTACGCAGCTTTTCTGTTCTCCTTTCAAACTATCTAAACAATCAGTAAGTGCGCTTAGTTTTCCATTCGTGACTTCTTCCATAAAAGGATGCAAAACTTCCGTTGATTGCATAAAATCTCCATCATAAGAAACTGTTAAATGTTTCCCTTGCTTTCTTAAGATACCCAAACAATGATTTCTTACGACTATATGTAACCAAGGTCGGAATTGTTTAATATCGTGTTCCCGTACTTTTTTAGTTAATTTTTCAAAAATATTCATAAAAGCATCTTCTGCCTCTGCTTCCTGCTTTAATACCTTTAAACAAACCCCGTAAATCAGTTCCGTATAACGCTCATATAACACACCCAATAACTCCATATCTCCACTCTTTTGATAGCGAGCTACCAATTCGGCATCTGAGTAATTAGATGTTTTTTTTCGAAATATTTTGAGCATAAACTAGAAAAACTTAGTGAATCGTGTTAAAGATTGAATAATATACCAACAAATTTATGCAAATAAATGGTTTTTAGCAGCTATTTCCCTGACAATTAGACAGTCAGCAGTGGCAGTAAGCAATAAAGCCTTGATTTTCAATGCTAAAATTTTGCCTAAATATTGACCGCAAAAAGATTGCTAAATGGTGACGAAGCTACGCTCCTTAAAGAAAAAATGAAAATGTAGCAGTTTCTACAGACGGTTTCGGAGCGATGCTCCTTGATTTTTACCAAAAGAGCAGCGCTCTGACCCCGTCTG
>JBGCFJ010000063.1:0-1793 GCA_045106885.1 Saprospiraceae bacterium | reverse complement strand
ATTATGCATGATATAGCCAAACCTCCCACCAAAAGATTTGAGCCAAAGCATGGTTGGACGTTTCATGGACACGAAGCATTAGGTGCAACCATGACCCCTCGTATTTTCCGTAGGTTGAAACTACCTATGGACCATAAAATGAAATATATTCAAAAATTGGTGCGTTTGCATTTACGTCCAATTTCTTTAACTAAAGAAAATATTACAGATTCTGCTATTCGTCGCTTATTATTTGAAGCGGGGGAAGATTTAGAAGATTTAATGATATTATGCGAAGCAGACATTACTTCTAAAAATCCTAAAAAAGTAAAACGTTATTTAGCTAATTATGAACTGGTTAGAGACAAACTAAAGGAAATTGAAGCAAAAGACCACATCCGTAATTGGCTACCGCCCATTACAGGAGAAATGATTATGGAAACCTTTGGTATAGCTCCTTCTAGACAAGTTGGCATTATAAAAAATGCGATTAGAGAAGCTATTTTGGATGGGGTTATTGGTAATAATTATGACGCTGCTTTTGAGTTCATGCTGGCAGAAGGGGCAAAAATTGGGCTTAGAAAGGCCTGAATCAGAACAAAGAGTAGAGACCATTACATTGAGAGAATAGAGACCTCTTATCCGAAAAAATCTGGCAAACTGCCCATAAATATCGATTTTAAATCTCTACGCTCTGTTCTCTGCACTAAAATAGTACATAAATGATTAGAATTGCTTTATTATTAATAATGTTACTGATTAATCTACTTGATGCCAAAGCGCAAGATGATTTATATAGTAAAGCAGATACCTTACCTAACATTCTTTCCGATACGATAAAAATCAAGCAAAAAAAAGGCTTTAAAAATTTTCTAAAAAAAGACTATCCATCTCCAAAGAAAGCAGTGCTTTTAGCTATTGTTCCTGGAATGGGCCAGATTTATAATAAGAAATATTGGAAATTACCATTAGTTTATAGTGCTTTAGGAGGGGTTATTTATTCAATAACCTTTAATAGCAGACAATATAATGCTTTTCAAAATTCCTTAAATATTAGAGCAGATGTAGACTGTGAAAATAGTACGATGCAATATACTCCACTAAAGTGTAGAGATGCTAGTGAAATTGCAGAGATACCCAGTAATGCCGTAGAAGCAAGAAGGAATAGTTTTGACAAAAATAGACAACTTTCGTGGATTGGATTGGTCGGTTTTTATTTAATTTCAGCGGGAGATGCTTTTGTAGATGCTCACCTGAAAGATTTTAATGTAAATGATGATATTAGCTTTCAGCCTATCTTTGAAACTGGTTTTAATAATCAACCTATCATTGGAATGGGCGTTCGGATTCCTTTAGGAAAATGATTTTTAATTAAGATTGTGTAAAATTGGATAAGTCCAAAAATACAGGGAGAAAAAAATACTATATCTTCCTAATTTTGAACAGCCTATTTTGAAGACTTTCCATTAGACATATCGTACGACAAGATTAAATCAATTCATATAAGTACCAACACACAATTATTATTAATTTTCAGCGGACTCTTTTTCCGTTAGCTGCCCATCCGCGTTGCGGTTCACAAACAGCGTTTGTTCTTCCTCAAAAAATAAACCCGTAGCGGTGCTATGACTTGATTTTTTGAAATGAGCAAACATCGTTTGTGAACCGCAAAGCGGATGGGAGGGTACCGAAAAAATAGCCTCCCTGAAATTTTAATCTAATTATGAGTTGGTACTTAAACAAAAAGAAAAGGGCTTGTATGCAATGCATACAAGCCCTTTAACAATAATAGTTAAGAGAAATAAATTATTTCT
>JBGCFJ010000629.1:0-4766 GCA_045106885.1 Saprospiraceae bacterium | reverse complement strand
CCCAATAGCCATAGAGTATTTTTAAGGTGGTGTAGGAGGGAGTGGAAGCCATTACAATTCCTCCTATCGCTGTTAAGATTAATGCGCTAGCGATAAGAATTCTTGGTTTAAACTTATCGTGCTCGACGCCATATAACCAAGCTGAAAATAGCGTTTGATGTGCGCCACCTCGATACCAATTCCCTTGTTCGTACAAACCACCAACTCGACCAACACCTGCCCCAAAACCTTGAGGGACCATTGCTGCCAAAGCAGGATGGTTTTTGGTAGCGGCTTCCATTTGCCATTCAGCAGTCGAAGAACAACCTTGCAAACCAATTTTACCATTTGACCATGGTTGATTTTGCATCCAAGTAAAGGCATCGTAAGAATCTGATACAGGTGTACCTAAAATATCCCATTCGCCTTCTGAAAAATAGCGACCTCTTTCGTTTTGTACCACATAAGCATAACCTCTTTTAACCGCTTCATAAGCACGTTGTCTAGTTCTCGTTTTTTCTTCTCCGTCTCCCCAAGAGTTAAAATTATAGGGTGTTCTAGAAAAAATAATCGGTACTTTTTTATCTGTTTTAGGTCGATAAATATCCGTGCAGAGACGAATGCCATCACTCATGGGCATCATGACTCTAGTTTCTTTGATAGCAATTTCTTCTAGTTTTTGAATGATGTCATTTTGAGCGAGGACATTATTTTGAAAGCAAATAAAGGTGATTAAACTAATAAATAGACCGAATGATTGAATTTTATTTTTCATAATTTCAGTTCAATTTGTTGAAAATTAGCATAGTGAATTAAAAAAATGAAGGTACATTTTCTTTTTGATTTTTTTAGAAATTTGATGGTAGAAATAGATAACTTGGATATTTGTCTTAAATTCCCAGCGCCTGCCTGCTGACAAAGGCAGGGATTCAGGAAAAATAACAGACTATGTTTGTTAAAACGTTAGAGAAAGGAGCGCTAATTAAAATCATCAGGTAATGAAATTTCAATCTAATATCAACGAAGTATTATTTATTTCGGAAATCACACCGACCAATAAATACATGTTTAATCAAGACCTAAAAACTGGTTTAAGTATAGTTTGGAATGTAGGACAAAGGGCGATTGTATACGTGGATGGAGCACCAATAGAACTTTCAAAAAATACGGCTATTTTTTTGACGGAGTTACATCAATTAGGAGAAATTCAATTTGATAGATTAAATGTGATTCAATTCAACCGACCTTTTTATTGTGTAGAAAAACACGATAGTGAAGTTGGATGTAGAGGTATTTTGTTTTTTGGTGCATCGGAAGTGCCACGGATAAAAATAGAAACAGAACGATTGAAGCAATTGCAATTAATTTGGAAGTTGTTTATGATGGAAATGGAAGATGAGTCTGATGGTTTGAAACAAGAAATGTTACAAATAATGCTCAAACGATTTTTAATCATTTGTGTTAGAATTTATAAACAAGATAGCCTCAACTTACCCTCCGAAGGCAATAGTATTGGCGTCATTAGAGAATTCAATTATTTAGTAGAAAAACATTTTAGAACTTTGACAAAAGTGGGAGATTATGCAAAATTACTGCATAAATCTCCTAAAACTTTAGCCAATACTTTTAGTAAATTTATCAATAAAACACCTCTAAAAATCATCAATGAACGGCGATTATTAGAAGCTAAAAGATTGTTGAAATATTCAGAGAAATCGGTGCAAGAAATTGCTTACGAATTAAGCTTTAATGATATACAATCCTTTAGCCATTTTTTTAGAACTCGCCTTGGTCAATCACCTTCTGCTTTTAAAAAGGGATTGATGGATTGATTATTTGGCTCGGTAGGTGACTTTACATTTTGAACAAACATATCCATTTCCTTCTGGATGAAGCTCGATACCAGCCAAATGTTTGTCCGCATAATCCTGTACCCAACCTACTTTTTTACTTATAGTATTGACATTGATGCCTTCATTTTTCATAGCTTCAAAAAACTGACCTTCATATTCTTGCCTTCCCCAACAGTTGGGGCAAAAACCTTTAGGCGCCACTTGTTTTGCTTCTTTTTTAGTCACAAAATTAATAATAGATTGGAATAGACTCATTTTGTTGTTTTTATAGCGTAAAGCGGATTGTTAATCCGCCTCACTACTCTTAGTTATATTAAAAATTTCACAAAGACTTTAAATACTCAATTGCTTTCTCTGTATTCAAATGAAAATCATTAAAAATTACCTTATCATTTTCATCAATTAGGATAAACCAAGGGGTTCCTCCTGTTCTATAATGATACATGATACTACTAATATTACGAGTTGCTGCATGACCTATATCATGCCCAAAAGGAATGGCTAAATTATATTCTTTTTGGATTTCGACCATTCGTTCAAAAGTATTGGCATGAGCGCCTTCAAAGACCGTTTGGATGGCTAAAAAAGAAACCTTGTCACTATTTTTTAATGCAGTCACCATTTTTTGTAAAGCAGGTAAACCTCGACTATGACAACCAGGACACCAAGCCTGAAAACAATAAATTACTTTAAATTTTCCATTTAACTGAGCAAGCGTAAATGGTGTAGCTTCTTTTCCTTGGGCATCAACCCATTGCGTAACTGTTAATTCTGGAGCGGTCAATCCAGCAATACCATAATCTTGACTTGTATTTTGCATAATAACTCCTTTTAATTATTTCTACTTTGTTAGCTTATTTTTTTGTTCTGAAAAAGCTAAAAAATAAAATTTAACTTTGGTTTGAAAACCCTAGATATACCAAATTTTAAAAATTTGGCATATCTAAACCAAACATTATTTTAAAGTGACAAAGTAGAGTTATTTAATAGTACAAAATTATGGATATAATAAAGGGAATAGATAGATAATATTTCCCTTTGAGTTGTAAATTTTTCCCATTACTAAACCAAGGAGATTAAATTTACAAGAAATTAATTATTTTCTCCACTTTGCCCTAGTAAATTTGAATTAGATTACAGAGAAGGGAAAAATTTACAACTAGTAAGGAATTATTATCTAACAGCTACCTCGGTTTCCTGCGTATCTTTGTACCATCATTTAATTATTAAAAAGGAGGAATAATGATTTACTGGAAAGATGTAATTGATTTTGCTAAGAATGGCAATCCGACTCCTGATAGACGGATAGAAAAAACCGAAGTGGAATGGCTACTACTGCTTTCTCCCGAAGCGTTTAGAGTCACTAGGAAAAAGAGAACGGAAAGAAGTTTTACAGGTGAATTGTGTAAAGTTTATGAGCCAGGCAAATATGCTTGTACTTGCTGTGATACTAAATTATTTGATTCGAGTGTCAAATATGATTCGGGAACAGGATGGCCTAGTTTTTCTCAACCGATTCAAGAAAATGCCATTAAATATGAATTAGATAGTACTTTAGGCATGACCAGAGTGGAAGTAATGTGCAATACTTGCGATGCTCATTTAGGGCATGTGTTTAAATATGGTCCAAAGCCAAGTGGTTTGCGGTATTGTATCAACTCTGTTTCGCTTAAATATATTGATAACCATTAAAATTCAAAAAATGAAAAATATGCAAGTTGCCACTTTTGGTGGAGGATGTTTTTGGTGTGTAGAAGCTGTTGTTCAAAGATTGGAAGGAGTAGAATTAGTGGTGTCAGGTTATACCGCAGGACATACTGAAAACCCAAGATACCGTGCGATATGTTCAGGGACAACAGGACATGCAGAAGTAGTGCAAGTGACATTTGATGCCAATCAAATTAGTTATGAAGATTTGTTGACCATTTTTATGACGACCCATGACCCAACGACTTTGAATCGACAAGGAGCGGATAAAGGGACGCAATATCGGTCGATTATATTGTACCATGATGCTGCCCAAAAAGCGATTGCTGAAAAGGTATTACAAAATGTAAAACTCGTTTATAGCGACCCTGTTGTGACAGAATTAGTGCCAATGGAAAAATTCTATCCAGCAGAAAATTATCATCAAAACTATTATAATACGCATTTGACCAAAGGATATTGTCGAGTCGTGATTGACCCTAAGGTTAAAAAACTAAGGGACTTATATGCGGATAAGTTGAAGATTGAAAAAGTAGGCTAATGGAAAAAATATCGAGTGATGATAAAGATAATATTCGGGTTTATGGTGCTGCAAGGTGTCATAAAACCCAATATTATCTTCAGTTTTTAAAAGAACGAAATTTGTCCTTTGTTTTTTTAGATGTGGAGCAAAATGAAGCTTATGCAGCAGAATTAAGAAGCCTCTATGAATCGGGGAAATTGAATTTTCCAACCATTATGATAAAGGATAAAAAATTGAGGAATCCAAGAGATAAAGAATTGGAGAAATGGTTGAAGCAGAAACTTTGATAAAAAATAAGGATTACTAAAAATTACGTAACTACTCGGGAGTCAGTTTTCAGGAGTCAGGGGTCAGAAATCTTTGCAAATTAGCAAATATTGAGAGTCTTAATCCGTCAAAATTTCGTTGATATAGGTTAAATTGGATGTCCTCGATAGTAGATAGAACCTGTCCCATAAATACCACAGTCCATATCCGACGCAGCCCATGCTTTCATGTTTCCCGTACCAAAATTCCACAAACTAGCATTTTCCGCATTTGTCGGCATATAAAATATTGGTTTCGCTAAGGCAAAGTGGCAGAAATAATCAACCATTTATACCGCCTTTTTCCCTTCTAAGAAACTCAAAAAATGCGTCCATAATCCATTATGCAAGCATTTTTTGAATTCCTTAGAAGAAAAATTGACTGGTCTAACTGGCTAA
>JBGCFJ010000628.1:0-4433 GCA_045106885.1 Saprospiraceae bacterium | reverse complement strand
AGGTTGGTTCTACTGAAAAAAGGTCAATTTTTACATATTCTTCATTAGGTTAGGAGTATAGTTCCCAAAACTTATCAGATAAATTTTATCTTTGACCGAAATCAAAATTTATTATTTTTATGTTCATTAATTTAACCAGCGATACCGTTACCAAACCGACCAAAAAAATGCTTGCCGCTATGATGGAAGCAGCAGTAGGAGATGATGTTTTTGGAGCGGACCCTACTATTAATCAATTGGAAGCCAAGGCAGCCAAAATGTTTGGGAAAGAAGCGGCTGTTTTTTGTCCTTCTGGCACGATGACCAACCAAATTGCCATTAAAGTGCATACCCAGCCTTTGGATGAGGTAATCTGTCACGAATATTCTCACATCTACCAATATGAATCGGCTGGATATGCCCTCACATCGAGTGTTTCTATGAATTTGCTACAAGGAGATTATGGCAAATTGACCGCTGAAAGCATCGAAGCAGCGATTAAACCTGTTTACGATTGGTTACCTATTAGCAAATTAGTTGTTTTAGAAAATACAACCAATAAGGGAGGTGGAAATTATTATACTAGTAAAGAAATAAAGCCAATCGCTAAATTATGTAAAGCCAAAGGATTAGGGCTACACTTAGATGGTGCTAGGCTTTTTAATGCCTTGGTAGAAACAGGGGAAACGCCTTTACAAATCGGGCAACTTTTTGATAGTATTTCTATTTGTTTGTCTAAAGGATTAGGCGCACCAGTTGGTTCTTTATTAATTGGTAATCAAGCGTTTATTCAACAAGCAAGGCGTTTTAGAAAAGTATTGGGAGGTGGTATGCGGCAAGCGGGTTATTTGGCAGCAGCAGGCATTTATGCTTTAGATAATCATGTGGACCGACTAAAAAAAGACCATAAAAATGCTCGTAAAATTGGGAAGGTCTTGGCTAAAATGAAAATAGTCGAAAATATCCGACCTATCAAAACCAATATCTTAATTTTTGATGTCAAAAAACCATATACTGCCGATACTTTTTTAGCAAAATTAGCGAAAAAAGGTATCCAAGCAGTTGCTTTTGGCCCTCAGACGATTCGGTTTACTTTACATTTGAATGTTAGCAAGGA
Source organism: Saprospiraceae bacterium (assembly GCA_045106885.1). Classification (GTDB taxonomy): domain Bacteria; phylum Bacteroidota; class Bacteroidia; order Chitinophagales; family Saprospiraceae; genus JAFMDF01. The sequence goes on along the minus strand of JBGCFJ010000628.1, from coordinate 3,337 downwards.
GATGGTAGCGCAGGTTGTTAAAATTTTAAAAGCGATATAGTGCAAAATATATTTTAATTTTGTATATTTAAGAAGTAATTTAATAAAATCTGTTGCCTTACATTGGTTGACAAATACATATTGTAGGCAACAGATGTAGGGCACCTATAAGGGCAAAACAATTGAGCAATAAACCAAAAGATGCCAATAAATAATTAATTATCTGCTGGTAGAAAATAATCAACAGATAAATGAAGTCAACGGATTTTACGTGCTAGATAATCTCAACTTCAATCTCAACTTCAACCTCAAATTCCCGCCGAAGGTGGTTTAAAATTGAAAATTTAAAATTAACTTTCCCTTAGTTTCTTACATAAAATTAATAAGTGTAAAAAAAACGCTTATCTTTGCACCATACTACACACTCCCTTTTACTATTTCCTAAACCTATTTAAGATTTTGGAGTTACATTAGTAGTAAACAATTAGTACCAGTACTATTGAAGACTGTTTTAAAATTAAATTTTAGTATGGAAACCCAATCTACATCTTCTATTCATCGTGCGACCACTTTGGCGGCTTTACAAGACCAAGAATTTGACTTATTAGTCATTGGTGGCGGTGCTACTGGGACAGGAATTGCCTTAGACGCAGCAGCTCGAGGATTAAAAACGGCTTTAGTAGAAAAACGAGATTTTGCGTCAGGAACGAGTAGTAAATCTACTAAATTGATTCATGGAGGATTGCGGTATTTACAACAATTAGATATCGCATTAGTACGAGAAACGGGGACGGAAAGAGCTATCGTTCATCGTTTAGCACCACATATTGTCTTACCTGAAAAAATGTTGATGCCGATTGTCAAAGGCGGAAAATATGGTTATTGGATGGCTTCTTTTGGTTTAAAAGTATATGATATTTTAGCGAATGTAAAAGGAGATGACCGACGGAAAATGTTAGGTAAAAAAGGTGCATTGGCTAAAGAACCCTTATTAAGTGCAGCTAACCTAAAAGGCGGCGTTTTCTACGCCGAATATCGAACAGATGATGCTAGATTAACGATAGAATTGCTTAAATCCGCTACTCGATATGGGGCGCTTGCCGCTAATTATTGTAAAGTCAACGATTTCACTTATGCGGATGGAAAAGTCACAGGCGCCAATTGTGTAGATGAATTAACGGGGGAAAAATTAGTCATCAAGGCTAAAAAAATTGTCTCTGCGGGTGGTCCTTGGGTAGATAGATTGCGCAAAAAAGATAATTCATTAAAAGGCAAACGATTACATTTAACTAAAGGCGTACATTTAGTCGTGCCACACGAAAAATTCCCACTTAAACATACCATTTATTTTGATGTGCCTGATGGTCGAATGATATTCGCTATTCCAAGAGGTAGAACGACTTATATTGGCACCACTGATACTACTTATAAAGCAGATTTAAATAGAATTGTGGCGACACAAGCAGATGCAGCTTATTTATTGCATGCAGTTAATAGTATTTTTCCTTCTATTAATTTAGTAATGGAAGATATAGAATCTAATTGGGCTGGCTTGCGTCCTTTGATTCACGAAGATGGGAAATCTCCCTCCGAATTGTCTCGAAAAGATGAAATTTTCATCTCTCCAAAAGGATTAATTTCTATTGCAGGTGGTAAATTGACTGGTTATCGAAAGATGGCACAAAGAATTGTGGATTTAGTCATCAAAGAATTTCCTAAAAAAGAAAAGAGAGCCTTTAAAAAATGTCAAACTAGGAATATTAGCTTAACCGCAAACCCTTTAGCGAATGCTAAGGCAGTAGAAACTTATATTCAAGACTTGCAAAAAAGAGTTATCGCTTTAGGATTGAGTCCTTATTATGGCTGGTATTTGGCCACTGTTTATGGCAAACAAGCGGAAACTATCTTAACAAAAATGGACGATTTCAAGGATAATCAACCAACTATTGCTTTAGCTAGAGCAGAAGCATGGTTTGGAGTACATCATGAAATGATAAATCGAGCAGACGATTTCTTTGTCCGTCGAACAGGTCGATTATATTTTGATATTGGTAGTATTGCGAATATTCGAGATGCTGTCCTAGCAGATTTGCAAAGTTATTTAGGTTGGGATGCTAATCGACTGGCGAAAGAAATCGAGTATCTAGATGAATTGATTTATGATGCCACCCATTATTATGAGGCAGAATTGACCGCAAGTGTCTCTAAAAAGGAAGCTATTTATGCTTAATTAAATCTTTTACTGATATTATTGCTGGTTAACTTATATGAATTAACCAGCAGTAATAGTATTTTCAAATATTACAACTCAAACCCTTCATCCTTCAATAAATTAAATAAACCCATTCCTCGTTCGTATAATTGAGCTACCGAATTAGCTCGCAAACGATGATTTTCTTTATATAAAATCAAATAATAATTGACGCCTTCCAGATGCCATCCTCGTTCTTGACTAAAAAAATGGAGTATTTCATCACTCATTTTAAAACGAATGTATTCTTCATCTTCGCCTTGCAGTAAATAATTGCCAGAGAATTTGGGGAACCGTTCAAAATCAATGTCCTGCTTGCCAAAATAAGTCGTTATTTTGTCTAAAATAGTTTCTGGCTTCATCACAAACTGAGGCAAACCCAAGTTTTTAGACCGCATCAAAAAAACAGTTTGTGCCACAACTCTTCGCTGTTTATTATAGCCTGTCTCAAAGTGGTAATCAAATATTTTGATATTATTCTCATTCCATTCATCTTGCTTTTGCATAATGTTAAGGGCTAAGCGATTGCGCCCTTTTTGGAATAATTCAAAATCAGACACTTCTCTGGTGACGCTGTATTCTTCTTGCTCAATAAAATCCATCCCTAAACGGTGTGCCACCGCCCTCAATTGTCCTTCTCTAGAAGGATTTCGATTGGCTGTTTGTTGGCGATTTCTTTGCCGCCGATAGGCATTATATTTTTTTTGTTGAGACATGATTTGGCATTCTTTTAATCAAAAAACCAAAAGTAAGAAAGGTTAGGGAAGTTATTAAAGTTATTGGAAGTTATTTTTAGGTTATTATGACTAATTATTACTATTCAGCAAAGCGCATTGGGCGTAGGGCAAAGAGTAAACCTATTAGCATTTGAAAGATTTCACCTTTATAAACTTTCTGATTATAACGTTTTGCGGTGAAGCTGTCCCAGCGGGACAAAATGTCGGTAGAAAATGATGTTTTACGAATTAAAAGTGTGCCTTTAGGTACATTATGTATCACATTCCGTACCTAAAGGCACGGTAAAATAAAGATTAGCTCTCATTTTCTACCGACATAAAACCCCTAAAGGGGTTGATTTTTAGAATCACCGCAATCCGTTACAATCAG
>JBGCFJ010000627.1:0-2710 GCA_045106885.1 Saprospiraceae bacterium | reverse complement strand
ATCAAAATGGGCGGCTAATTTCATAGGTCGAGGTAACAAGTTTATGGGGTAATAAGGTTATGAGGAGGCATTCCTCAAAGCTGCTGAGCGCATCTCAAATTGTCGTTCGTAGAGTAGGTATGTTAAGGCTACTCAGACCAGCCGTCTAAGTTACTTTTAATGTCCAATTAATTTTAATGCGACATTTTGAGATGCATCCAAACTGCTTGTGCTGTCTTTTAAAACAATTTTAGCAGTTATATTGAACGCTAAAAAAAGAAGCTTGTGTCAAATTTATCAACAAAAAAGCCTCTATTTTGAATAAAACTCAAAATAAAGGCTTTTAAGTACCCAAGCATAATTAAACATCATTTTTGAGGGGGCTATTTTTTCGTTATGCAAGGCAAAAATTATCTGCATAGCATCGCTACGGAGATAATTTTTAACGCAGCAGAATGGAAAAAGAGTCCCTCATAAAATGTGTTGTTTATTTTTGATTGGGTACTTACTATATTATTTATCCAATTCCTCAAAAGGATGGAATTATTTTAAGCTAATTAAAGTGACGAATGGTATAGTAGATAAATTAGTGATTTTTGCAAATTACGAAACGGTAACGAATTGCATCAAACTGTAAACTGCCTACTATTGTTCACTGCCTACGACTTAATGTGCTAAAGCAGCATCAATCTTAGCGGCCAAATTTGCTTTTGAAGTAACACCAACATGTTTGTCAACAATTTCTCCATTTTTTAGGAAAATAATAGTAGGAATACTTCTAACGCCAAATTTTGCGGCTACTTGTGGATTATTATCTACATTTAATTTCCCAACAATTGCATCTCCCTTATACTCGTCAGAAAGTTGCTCGATTAACGGCGTAATCATTCTACATGGGCCACACCATTCTGCCCAAAAGTCAACAACGGTTACTTGGTATTTAGTTGAAGTAGTTTCTGCAAAATTAATATCTGTGAATTTGAAAGCAATGATTTTTTTAATTTTATATTATGGTGAAAAACAAACTTTATTTTGATGTTTTGGTAATTTATATTACCACTAACGACTACATAAAGTTCTTGTAATTAATTAATCCCAATGTATTGGGACAAGTTGTGCGAAGATAAAACGTCGATACCTTCAAAAAAGTTTGCAAATATAGGTATTAAGAAAGAGTTAAAGTTAAAACTGCTGAATTAATCCCTATTTTATCTACAATTAAGACGAAAATTAGCCATATCGTCACAATAGAATCCTTATTTTTTAAGACTTATTGTGATTACTATTCTACCTTTGTCTCTTGTTGTATTGATTGATTCACCTTCTGTTTTGACAAAAATTATTCCATCCTTTATGAAAAAACGTATTATTTGGATAGTATTAGGTCTATTGACACTTGTGGTTAGGTATGTGGCTAGTCCTAATTTTATAGAACAAAATTATAGTCGAGGTCTATTTTTATGGATTCGCCGAATCATTGACAATACCATTGGTTGGTTTCCAATCCCTTTATTATATGTGTTTTATTTGGTTTTAATCATCTGGGCAGTCCGTCAATTAATTAAAACAGATTGGAAAAAATTATTTACGTGGAAAGGAATTGGCAATTGGCTAATAAATGTTGCTGCTTTTGTAGGCGGTGTACTTTTCTTCTTTTTCTTTTTATGGGGCTTTAATTATGGTCGAATTCCTTTGGTACAACAAATTGACTTAAAAGCAGCACCAGTAGCATTAGCCGATTTGAAAAAAGAATTAGACCAAAAAACAATAGAAGTATTGGCAGCTAGGAAAGCATTGGATGCAATGGGAGAAACCGTTTTACCAGTTGATTTATTACCAAAAGAGATGGAAACTATATGCCGAGCAGCTGTTGAAAAAACCTTAATGGAATTAGATTATCCCGTTGCAGGCAAAGTCAGAGGGCGAGTATTGCCTACCAAAGGGATTTTAATGCGCTTCAGTTCTTCTGGCGTCTATTGGCCTTTTGTTGGCGAAGGAAATATTGACGGTGGTTTACATCCTTTACAACAACCTTTTACCCTTTGCCACGAATTGTCTCATGGATATGGTATCACCAATGAAGGCGTCTGTAATTTTCTAGCTTATGTGGCATCCCAGAATTCGGATAATGCCTATGTAAGGTATTCTGGATTATTATGTTATTGGCGATACATTGCCATTGCTTACCAACAATTTGCCTATGAAGATTATCAGAAATTTAGGACAACATTACCCAAAGGGTTTCTAGCGGATTTAGATGTGATTAATGAATCCTTGGATAGATACCCCGATATTTTACCCAAATTGCGCTATGCCGCCTATGATGCTTATTTAAAAAGTCAAGGCATTTCAGAAGGCATGAAAAGTTATAGTTCTATTATAATGTTAGTAAGCGCTTGGGAAAAGAAAAAATCGTCCAGCTTATCGAAATAGTTGCAGTCGGCAGTTAGCAGTGGCAGTGGCAGTCGGCAGTTAGCAGTGGCAGTGGCAGTCGGCAGTTAGCAGTTGCAGTCAGCAGTTGCAGTCGGCAGTAAAGCCTTAATTTTCAATACTAAAATTTGCCTAAATACAGTTATTTGAATACCGTAGGGAACAAAAATCCATGGGAATTAAAATCCGTGGGGAAAAACGCCCAAGCAAAGCCTGCCACCAAAAAAAATCATTCCCGTTCCAAATCAGCCATCATCCGCAGCGTCACAAACTTAATAATAGCATCAGCGTCTTTAGCATA
>JBGCFJ010000626.1:0-5364 GCA_045106885.1 Saprospiraceae bacterium | reverse complement strand
TGGTACAATTCAGACCCGACTTTAGTATCAAAAACTCAGCGTTCAACAATAGTATTATCAGATACAAAGGTTAGTCCGACAATGGAACAAGATTATTATTTTAGCTATCAACGCCCAGCAGATAATTGTGAAATAGTTGGTAAAACCAACGTCTTATTAACAAATACTTTATGCTGCCAAGCAGATGCAGGGAATATTATCTTGCCTATTGGATATAATTCTGGAGATACTCTTTTTCAAGGAGAAAACTTACAATCATTTACTGTTGATTATTCAGCTATAGATGAAGTCAATCCTGATAATACTAAGTTTCAATACACTTTTCTATTAGTTGATTCCAACAGTACGATTATTCAGCAAACAATGGGAGATTTTGATTTTACTGATTTACCGATAGGTAATTATAATGTATACGGTCTTTCTTATGCTAATAGTAATACGCCCTCAAACCTAAATAATTATGTAAATTTGATTAGGAATGATGTTGATGAAAATGATATTACTCAAATAGAAAAAAATGAAAATAGCTTAGCTTTTTGTTTAGCTATTGATGGATTAAATGAAAGTGGGATTTCCAAAATAGTGATACAACCTCTTTCAACTCAATTGTTACCACCTATACCAATACCAGACCCGATTCCGACTTTAAATGAATGGGGATTATTGATTTTAGGGTTATTGTTACTAAACATAGGGATTCTGTTAATTAAAAAACATATTGACTTTCAGGTAAAAGCATAATATTCTTTAAAAAAGGTATTATTTTTAGGTCTAAAAAATATGAAACGACCTGATTTATTGGATATTAAAACCGAGGAAGAACTCCGCCAATGGTACTGGTTAAAAGCAGAACTTGTCGCTTATTGTAAAGCTATAAAAATTAGCTATGTCGGTAATAAAGCTGAAATAACTGACCGCATTGCTAGGATATTAACTACTGGAATTGTCGAAATAAAGAAAACGAATAAGAAAGGAAAACCGAATTCTAATTGGGCAAAAGAAATTTTGACCTTAGAAACTATTATTACAGATAGTTATAAAAATGGGACGAACACCCGAAATTTTTTTAAAAAACAATTGGACGAAAAATTTAAATTTAATATAGTTTTTATGGACTGGATGAAAGCCAATTGTGGAAAAACCTTAAAAGATGCAGTGGAAGTGTGGCTAGCATTAGAAGCTCGAAAAAAGAATAAAAATTTCAAAAGTACGATTCCTACTTCCAATCAATACAACCAATATATGCGAGATTTCTTTGCAGATAATCCCGATAAAACAATTAAAGATGCTCGGAAATATTGGTTGTTAAAAAGGTCTTTGTCTGGAAGTAATAAATATGAACGAGCAGATTTAAAATTAAGTGGGGAGTAACTTGTTTTATAAAGTATTTCGTTATTTGTCAAAGAACCAAGTCTATTAATAAATAGATAATATAATCTTTGAATCTAAGAATATTAAGTTAAGTACTTAGGGGGAAATGAAAGAAATAACCTAGATAAATTTGTGGGGTTGGATAATTCGTGGGGAAAATTAGTAGTGAAATTTCCCCACGAATTATTTTTTTAAGCATATAGTATTGTTGCGTAGGTTATTTTTTGCCAAATCCCTAGACAAATTTAAATTAACAACTTTCTGTCAACAAATTAAACTATACTCGTCAAAAGAACTCTGTGCCCTCCGTTTCTCTGTGGTGAAAATAAGCTACGCTCGTCCAAGTAAAAGATATTAGTTTTGTCGTACTATTTACTCTAACTCAGATGTGTTAAAATATAATGACTGCTTTGCTGCCAGAATCCATTTACTTTCCAGAACTATATGAACTATATGAACTATGTTTTAATACTATTGTGACTATGTGTTAAACACCTCTAAAGCACTAATCCATCCAGCAAAGCTAAATAAACACCTATCCCTTCCTCAATTTCTTTGATATAGATAAACTCATCTGCTGTATGCGACCGTTCTGATTTACCACAACCAATTTTAATAGTAGTAAAAGGAAGTAAGGCTTGGTCTGATAGTGTAGGGGAACCATAATAAGGTCTGCTTAATTCCAGTCCTCTTTTAACAATAGGGTGATTTAAAGAAATTTTTGATGAATTCAATCGAAAAGAGCGAGCTTTTAAATTGGATTGTGTACTTTTTTGTAGAAAATCAAAAACTGCTTCATTTCCATATTCTTCATTTGTCCGAATATCAATCACGAATTTACAGCTATCAGGTACGACATTATGTTGTGTGCCAGCTTGTATTTGGGAAACGGTCATTTTAGTTTTCCCTAATACATCAGATACTTTTTCAAATTCATAATTGCGAATCCAATCAATATCTTTTAAGGCTATATAAATGGCATTAATTCCTTCTTCTCTAGCAGCATGCCCTGATTTTCCAATGGCTTCTCCATCCACAACCATTAATCCTTTTTCGGCAATTGCCATTCGCATTTGGGTCGGTTCTCCAATAATACCTAAATCAATTGGGGCGATGGTATCTCTGACTGCTGCAATGCCATTAGGTCCAGAAATTTCTTCTTCGGCAGAAGCCACAAAAATTAGATTATAGCCTAAATTTGATTGGTCATAGAGATGCAAAAAAGTAGCAATTAAAGCGACCAAAGAACCACCTGCATCATTACTGCCTAAACCATATAAAATACCATCTTCAATATCTGGCGAAAATGGATTCCTAGTATAGCCACTTGCAGGTTTGACCGTATCATGGTGAGAGTTTAATAAAATTGTTGGTTGTTTAGCTGTCCATTTTTTGGAACGGGCAATAATATTATTATTGATGCGCTCTGTTTTTATCCCTTTTTTCTTGAAGAAATACTGGATTAAATCTGCCGTTTTATCTTCTTTGCGAGAAAGCGATTCCGTTGCAATTAATTGAGTTAATAACTCAATGGAATCGTTGATAATTGTTTTATTTGCTAATATCGAATTCATCATTTATCGTTTAAATAGCCATCCCACCCGCTTTACGGTTCTCTCGCTTGAATATCCACAGGATATTCACCCTACGGGTTCGCTCGTTCATCATTAAATTAATTGTGTTCCTTTGACTGCATGCTTTCCCAAAGCTGTCGTCCCCGCCACAAAAACATCTTTTACCCCATTTTGCAAAGCATAAAAAGCACCTTCCATTTTTGGAATCATTCCTTCATAAATGACGCCTGCTGTTTTATAATTTTGAAATTGTTGATAAGTCAATTGAGGAATAACGGAAGTATCATCATCGGCATCGCTTAATACGCCATCTTTTTCAAAACATAAAACTAATTTCACGTCATATAATTCACTCATCCCTACGGCTACTCTAGAAGCAATACTATCTGCATTGGTATTTAATAGCTGTCCTTTTTTATCATGTGTAATGGCACAAAAGACGGGCGTAAAGTCAGCATTAATTAACTTAGCAATATTGGTTGATTCAATGGCATCTATATCACCAACAAAACCATAATCAATTGTTTTGACAATCCGTTTATGGGATTGAATCGAATTTAAATCTGCGCCTGTCAAACCAATTGCATTTTCTCCAATCGCTTGTAAATCGGCAACAATTTTTTTATTAATCAACCCCGCATAAACCATCGTTACCACCTCCAAAGTCGCCGCATCTGTAATTCGTCTGCCTTCTACCAAGTTCGGTTGCATGCCCATTTGACGCATCAAAGCACTTGCTCTTTTTCCACCACCATGAATGAGAATTTTAGCCTCTTTTAAAGCAGCAAAATCTGCTAATACTTTCGCTAATGAGACTTCATCATTGATGACATTACCACCTATTTTTACAACTGTTAATTTTGACATGAATTATATCAATTAATAAGATGTGATTCAACTAGAATTAAACAGGTCGGCACAGATTTTTTGACAGTGCGGCTATCCTGTAAATCCTGAAAAATCTCCGATTAAAATCCCGATTAAAGATGCGGGACAAGTTACGGAGTTAAAACCTGTCATCCTGTAAAAAATGAGTAGAGGCGTGACTAATCACACCCCTACAGAAAAGAACTCTCACTAGAATCTTATAGGTCGCACTTGCTTCGGGCAAAACAAGTACTTTAAACTATTTGGTTATAAGGTCTCTAGTAGTTTTTTTAGTACTGCTTGCGCAGCATAAGTTCGGTTATTAGCTTGATTAATAACGGCGGCATATTTGCTATCTAAAACGTCGCCTGCAACGACGACATTTCTACGGACAGGCAAACAATGCATAAATTTTCCGTTATTGGTTAATTTCATTTTTTGTTTGGTAATCATCCAATTTTCATCAGTTGAAAGAATTTTACCATAGTCTTTAAAGGACGACCAATTTTTGGTATAAACAAAATCTGCCCCTTTGAAGGCTTTTGTTTGGTCGTATTCTATTGTTGCTCCTTTGGTGAATTTCTTTGATAATTCGTAGCCTTTTGGATGTGTAATTGTCAAATCCATGCCTGCATTTAGCACCCATTCTGCGAATGAATTAGAAACTGCTTGTGGCAAAGCTCGTGGATGCGGTGCCCAACTTAAGACTACTTTTGGTTTTTTCACTTTTCCTAATTCTTTCATCGTCAATAAATCCGCAAGAGATTGTAGTGGATGCCGAATAGCCGATTCTAAACTAATAATCGGTACTTCTGAATGTTCGATGAATTTGTTGAGTATAAAATCTGCATAATCCTTCTTTTTATCCGTCAAGGAAGGAAAAGTTCGAATACCAATAATATCTGCATATTGACTAATTACTTTTGCAGCTTCTTTGATGTGTTCCGCCTTGTCGGTATTCATCGTTACGCCATCTTCAAACTCTAGATTCCAGCCTTCTGTCATATTCATGACGATGACATTCATGCCCAAATTTAAAGCTGCTTTTTGTGTGCTTAATCGAGTCCTCAAACTGGGATTAAAAAAGAGTAAAACCAGGGTTTTATCCTGTCCTAGACTTTTATATTTCAAAGGATTTTTTTTCAATTTTAATCCTTCTTTGACTAAGTCTTTTATACTGTTGATATCGTGAACGGATGTGAAATTTTGCATAGTTTGTCGGTTGCTAGTTGCCAGTTATGAGTTGCCAGTTACGCTAAAATGGGCAACTGGGAACTCGCAACTGGGAACTGTTTAATCTACATGGTCAATAATCGTAGCGCCTTTATCGTGATTGGCTAATACTTTGGAGAACGCTTTAATAAATACATCTACTTCTCTTTTGGTTAAACCTAAAGGTGGTAGCAGACGTATTACATTTGGGTCAGAAGAAGAGCCTGTAAATATTCTGCGTTGGAATAGCATTTCTTTTCTCAATTCCTTAATTGGAAAGCCCATATCTATACCAATCATTAGCCCCATGCCTCTTACTTCTTTTACGCCTTTTATTTTC